>CAZHDQ010000658.1:0-2128 GCA_964531595.1 uncultured Anaeromyxobacteraceae bacterium | reverse complement strand
GATCCGGAGGAAGAGGGGAACTTGTGGTCGGGCCTCGACAGCGAGGCTCAGAGAAATCGTCTTTTGACCCTGAAACCGTTCTTCCTCAATCAAAGGCTCATCGAACTCAACCAGGTCTGGCGGCCTTGACTTGGAGGCCGGTATTTCGAGTGGTCCGTTTTAGGGGGCCGTCAGCGGGCTTCCCGACGTCTCGCCACCAGGCCCCGGACCGTCCAGGATAGACCTCCGACCAGCACTGTCGGCAACATGTGAAGCCCGTGGTACAGCAGTGCGAACGATAGTGCCATGTCCTGGCTGACTCCCGATCTGGCCAATGCGAATACGACGCCCGCCTCGAACGTGCCCAGGTTAGCCGGAACGCCTGGCATGGCCGTCGCGACATTGATGGAGATGACGACCAGCGTCGCTACACCGACGCCGGAGGGCAGGCCCAGCGCGCCCAGCACCAGGTGCAGCATCAGAATTTCCACGGTCCAACCAGCGAACGCCAGGGTCGTCATTGCGCCGACGCGTCGGGTGGTCAAGGCCGACGCCATCCCCGTTACACCGGCCTGTATCCGGGGCCAGCGTGCCAAAAGAGGCGTGACCGATGTGTGCCACCGGGAGACGCTTGCCAGAGCCGTAATGAAGCCCAACGGGGCAGCAATCCAGGCCAGTGGGATTACGCCCGCCACGGCAGTCGCGCCCAGCAGCAGGGTCAGCGCCAGGAATTCGCACACACGATCGGCGACCGACGACCCCAGGTCAACTGCGAAAGACCCAGGCCGGCCGAGCCGTGCAGATCGGACCAAGTCCCCGACGGCCGTGCCCAGCATTGCCCCGGCCGCGGATCCTTCCAAGGCGGCGGCGAGGATCGTCAGGAAGGGGGGTGGCTCGTGCATCGCGAAACGCCACCGCAATGCGCGTATGGGTTGAAACAACATTAAATTCAAGGCGATGGCCAGCACGAACGGCACCCAGTCGGCTTCGGCCAGACGGGGCAGCATCTGTTCCCAGGGCCCGGTGGACAGGACCCAGGCCACCAGCACGATGGGGGGCAGAGTGCGCAGGATGACCTTCAGCCATCCGAGGATCCGGGTCCGCGTAGTTCGAGGGGATTTTTCCGGGTTCACGGGGACTTGTCCGCCGCGTAATTGGAGACACGCCTTGCGCCGCGATCCGGGTTTTGGACCGCCTCGTATACCTGGAGGATGCGCTCGCCGATTGGCTTCCAGTCGTATTCACCGACCACCTGCCGACCCAGGGCGATCCGGGGGGCCGGGTCCTCGCCCAGAACCTCGATCAGGCCTTCGGCGATAGCCTCGGGGCTGTAGTCGCGGGTCAGGCGCACCGGGCTCCAGTGGGCATCCCGGTGTTCGGGGGCGACGAAGGGCGTTGCAACGATAGGTACGCCTGTTGCCAGGGCCTCAAGCACCATAATCGAGAACGTCCCGCCGAAGCGGGCGGGGATCACGAAAACGTCAGCCGAGGCGTACAGATCGGGTCGCGCGTCGTCGTCCACCAACCCCAGGAAGTGGACATGGTCCAAAATATCCTTGGGCAGTTGCTGTTTCAGTTCCGCGTCCATTGGGCCTGCGCCGGCCAGCAGCAGGCGGACTTCGGGATAGGTCCGTGCGACTGCGGGGAGAGCGGCCAGCAGAAGGTCTGGTCCATTTCGGGGCTCCAGTCTTCCCAGGAACACGATGTTCTTTCGATCGTCGTCGAAGGCCTTCAAGCGTTGCCCCCGGGCGAAGCGGGCCACATCGACCCCGTTCGGTATGACGGTGGATTCGAAGTCCGCGTACCGGCCCATCGTTGCGGCGGCAAGAGGCGACACGGCGATGACTGCGTCCGAGTGGCGCATTACCCAGCGGTACCAGGGCGCGGCGATGGTGCGCCCCGGGGAATGCTTGAAAGCCGAGTGCAGCGTAGCGACGATCGGGCCGTCATAGAACATGTATGAGAGCAGCGGCAATCCGAAATCGTTCGGACCGTGGACGTGGACCAGATCGAAGCGCTCCTCGATGAACAGCCGCCGCATCCGGGCCGCCACCCGGGGGCCGATGGTCAAAGCCGTGTAAGTCCCCATGGTTCCAAATCTAACCGATTCTCCGACTCTAATGACCCAATCCTCGTCTTTCGGGCCCAC
>CAZHDQ010000657.1:0-2130 GCA_964531595.1 uncultured Anaeromyxobacteraceae bacterium | reverse complement strand
CACCTCGTCCACCGCCTGCGCATCCTCGTCGAAGCAAGGCACACCCTGCCCGTCTGGATACGACGCGATCATGATGCTGTCAGGCGTGTCACCCAGGACCGGCCGCAAACGCTGCCACAATTCCTCGGTCACGTACGGCGCCAGCGGGTGCATCGCCCTCAGACACTGGTCCAACACGATCGCCAGCACGGACTGGGTCGTCTGCCGCCGCAAGCCGCCTTCCGCCAAAGCACCCTTGGACAGTTCCAGGTACCAGTCGCAGAAGCGATGCCACACAAAGTGGTACAGCACGTTCGCGGCGTCGTTTAACCGGTATTCCACCTGGGCGGAGTGCGCCTGGACCATCGCCTCGTGCAGCCGCGTAAGGATCCAGCGATCGGCGGGTGCCAAGTCCGCCTCGGCCGGCATCGTCGCCGTGCCCGTGAAATCCTCCAGGTTCATGAACGTGAACCGAGCCGCGTTCCACAACTTGTTGATGAACTCGCGGTAGCCGCGGATGCGATCCATCGACAGTTTCACGTCGCGACCCTGGGCCGCCATCGTGACCAGCGTGTACCGCAGCGCATCCGCACCCACGTCATCAACGATTTCCAACGGGTCGATGACGTTGCCCTTGGTCTTGGACATCTTTAGGCCGTGTTCGTCGCGCACCATAGCGTGCAGGTACACGGTCGCAAACGGCACGTCGCCCATGAAATGCAGGCCCATCATCATCATGCGGGCCACCCAGAAGAACAGGATGTCGAACCCGGTCTCCATGACGGCTGTCGGGTAGAACGTTTTCAGCGCTGCGGTGTCGTCCGGCCAGCCCAGCGTCGAAAACGGCCACAGCGCCGACGAAAACCACGTGTCCAGCACGTCTTCGTCCTGACGCAGGTGCGTCGCGCCACACTTCGGGCAGCGCGCGTCGGGCGCCGGGTCGTCCAGGGCCACGATCATACCGTCGCAATCGGCCGCGGTGCAGTACCACACCGGTACGCGGTGGCCCCACCACAACTGGCGGCTGATGCACCAGTCCCGGATGTTTTCCATCCAGTTCATGTAGGTCTTTTCCCAGGTCCGCGGGATGAACACGGTCCGCCCGTCGCGCACGGCCTGGATCGCGGGTTCTGCCAACGGCTTCGTCTTCACAAACCACTGCAACGACACGGTGGGCTCGACCACAACGCCCGATCGCTGGCAATGACCGACCTTGTGGGTATACGGCTCGATTCGCACCAGGAAACCGGCGGCTTCCAGGTCTTCAACCACCCGGCGACGCGCCTCGAATCGCTCCATGCCGCGATACGCTGGAGGCACGTTTTCGTTCAGGTGCGCGTCGGGTGTCATGATGCTGATGACCGGTAGATCGTTGCGCACGCCAGTATCAAAGTCCGAAAAATCGTGTCCAGGCGTGATTTTCAGAGCGCCGGTGCCAAATTCAGGGTCCACCGCGATCGCGTCGCCGATGATCGGGATGTCCCTATCGGTCAGCGGCAGGTGCACGGTCCGGCCGATTAGGTGGCGGTAACGTTCGTCGTCGGGATGCACGGCCACTGCAGTGTCACCAAACATCGTTTCCGGCCGCGTCGTTGCGACCACCAGGCGCTCGTCAGACCCGTTGACCGGATAAGCGATGTGCCACAGGTTGCTTTTGAGTTCCTTTTCCTCGACCTCAAGGGCCGACAGCACTGTCCGGATCGCAGGCGACCAGTTGACCATGCGCTGGGCACGGTAGATCAAACCTTCATCGTACAACCGCACGAACACGGTCCGCACGGCGCGCGACAGGCCTTCGTCCAGGGTGAAGCGTTCGCGGTCCCAATCGACGGACACGCCCAGCGCCGTCATCTGTTCGGTGATCCGGGCATGCGACTTGTCCTTCCAGCGCCAGACCTCGTCCAGGAACGCGTCGCGTCCCAAATCAAATCGCGAGCGGCCTTCCTTCTGGAGATCGCGCTCGACGACCATCTGGGTGGCGATGCCGGCATGGTCGGTCCCGGGCAGCCACAGGGTGTTCTTGCCATCCATCCGTTGGAACCGGACCATCGCGTCCTGGATCGCAAACGTCAGAGCATGCCCCATGTGCAGCACGCCGGTGACGTTCGGCGGCGGGATCACGATGCAGAACGGATCCGCCTCGGAAGTGTC
>CAZHDQ010000656.1:0-2135 GCA_964531595.1 uncultured Anaeromyxobacteraceae bacterium | reverse complement strand
GGATGGCCAGTTCATTCGTGATGCGCTTGGCCAAGTCCGACGGCAAGCTTTCGAGGACGATCGAGTAGGCGCCGGCATCCTGGACTGCTCGGGCATCCATTATCAGTGCCTCGGCCGCCTGTTCAGCGCGCCCCTGGACCTTGAAACCCCCGAATTGGTGTACCGATTGTGGCGTCAGCCCGATGTGCCCCATCACTGGAATACCGGCGTCAACGATCCGGCGAATCGCCGGCGCGCTGCGAATGCCACCCTCCAGCTTCACCGACTGCGCACGGCCTTCCACGACCAAGCGCCCGGCGTTGCGAAGCGCGAGTTCGTCGCCGACCTGGAACGTCAGAAACGGCATGTCGGCCACCAGGTGAGCACGGTGCAGTCCGCGAGATACGGCGCGCGTATGGTAGATGACGTCTTCCAACGTGACCGGCAGGGTCGTTTCGTGGCCCTGAACCACCATGCCGAGGGAGTCCCCGACCAGCACTATGTCCACGCCGGCCATGTCGATCAGTCGCGCGAATGCCGCGTCATAGCAAGTCACCGAGACCAGTTTTTCGCCGCCCTTGCGGGCGCGGATCCGGGGAGCGGTAAGGTTGCGGTCAGCCATGTCGAATCCCCCTCGGGAAGCGCGCGAAGGTTACCCCAGGGGGCGCTCACCCGCAAGACTTGCGACCCGAAATCAGAGGTCGATAGGCGGGATCAGAAGGTTACCGGGACTTCCACGTCGGCGGCGGGCTTGACGCGGTACAGATCCTCGGCGACAGCGATGACCTCGAACAGCGCGTCCTCGAAACGGGACGTTTCCATGTCGGTCTCGCCCCAACGATTGGTCGTCTGGTTGAAGAAGAAGTGGCCGCTGTTGCATTCCTGCTCCATGTTGTCGCGCGGGATTTCGGTGATCTCACACTCCTCGTGCGATTTCTTGCAATCCCGATCGACGCACCGATAGCCGCCAGAGATGCGGTAGCAGTTGCAGAAACGTTCATGAGTGATCGTGTTCCGGTAACAACACTGGCCATCAGGCGACAACAGGATAAACCGGGGAGTGGCGCCGGTTCCCTGAGACAACCCCATCAACCGCGTGGCCTCGGTAAACTCCATCAACGGCATGCCGATGGCGGGCAGCATGATGCCCATCGGGAATTCGGCATCTGCCAGGACCGGGTTCGTGTAATACCCCGGCGGCAGATTGACCGAGTACCAGCGTCGGGTTTGCAGAATTTCCGAGTAGTAAGATGAGTACTCGATAGTGTTATCGAAGTCGAAGTCGTCAATACGAATAGCCTCTGGCATGCGATTCATCGCAATCGAGAAAAACATCGTCGGTCGGGTAAGGACTTCGCAGCCGCTGCCCACGTGCTTGCCAGACATCGTCCTGTTCGCTTCCTTTTCGGTCTGGTTCGGGTCGCCGTAGGCCATCAACACATTCTTGCCCAAGCCAGCCGGCGAGTAATCCAGGCCCGCCAGCAATTCCGGATGCTCCACGCCGAGCAAGTGTTCGCATTCCGCGTTCGGGAAAATCGATTTGGGCTGTCCTGCGAAGTCCTCGTAGCGCTGAACCTCCAGCCCGCGGGACGAAAGCGCCGCCCCAAGGTGCATTGCGGACGTCAGTGCATGGAGCATATCTCGGATGCCGCCGTCGAAGTAGTACGTGTGTTTTTTCAGCTCCTCGAGATCCGCGTTCAAAAAGAACGTCCGAGCGTCCTGGGTGATCAGTCTTTCGTACCGAGGATTGTAGGTAAACACCCCGTCGTCCTCACCCAGATCAGCCACGCCGGCGATGGATTCGGGCACTCCGTCGAGGCCAAAGTCCTGGAAGGGCTCGCCTTCGTCGTATTCATGATTGCCTTCGGCGCCCATCGGGTTTGTGACCAAGTCGAAATCATCACCGTTGGCGTCTATATTGGGATCGCCCGCAGGCGTGCCCAGGCAACCGCCGTTTCCGTCTTCGTACTCGTTGGTACACCCGTCGACGCCGACGTCGTCCCAGCGCTCGGACATGTTGAACACCACAGGTTCGCCGTAATCGCGCTTGCCGTTGCCGTTATAGTCCACAGCCAGGAACGTGTAGACGGGCCTATGGTAGTTCTGGGTCGGATCGTACGCACCAACCAGTTCGCGGTAGTCCGGGTTTTTCTTGC
>CAZHDQ010000655.1:0-2137 GCA_964531595.1 uncultured Anaeromyxobacteraceae bacterium | reverse complement strand
CAAATGTGCATCAACGTACGGAAGGTCAAGGGGAAGGTGGCGGGCCTCCGAAGAGCCGAGCCAGAAGACACCCGTTGACTATCCCGAGGGTCAGTGGCAGCAACCCAACCAAGGCGATGACCCACCCAGCGACGCCACCGACCATCCCCAGGCCCCAGGCGATGAGCGCAATCCCAACGATGATCCGGATGCCCCTCCCCAGTGGGGAAGTAATGAATTGTACAAAAGCCATCTTCTTTTCCTCCTTGAATTACTTGGATGCCGGTTTCTACCCTGGAGTCCCCGGAATGCGCCGTGTCCGGCCACCGGTCCTCCTCGTGCGAGCATGTCCAGAGGATTCCACCGAAACGGTGATGCCACAACCATTGCAGGGTGCTAGGCCTGTTCCCAGGCCCTCTGGGACGACTAAGTGTGTCAGGTTCTGGCCAAGGTCTGTGATCTATTCCTTGGTCCAGATCCGCGTATTCAGGTTCAGGTCCTCGACGATTCCCACAGCCATCGCCAGGTCATCGAAGTACGCCCTGGCCCAACTGGGATCGGTCAGGCTGCCAAACAGGCGCGGCTCGAACAGGTCGCGTGTCTGCGAAACCGCCACGAATACGGACGATTCGGCGAACGAAACCGACACTTCCCTGCCGGTTTGCTTCTTGAAGTCCAGCAACCGACGCATCAACGCCGGCGTCAGGATGTAGCGGGCCTCGACCTGATCGCTGCCGTATATAGCGAAAACCTTCTCGAATTCCGGGTCCTCCAGCCTGATCAAGTCGCCACTTCGCCCGAAATTTGCCTTTTGCAGCAGGTTGCCCAGCCAGGACCCCAGCATCCTTTCGGCCATGTCTGGCACCACGACCGTAAACCCGTCGAAGTGCTTGTTGAAGTCCCCCACGAAGAACAGTCCCCTAAACAACGTCACCCACCGGGTATGGCGATGCCCCTTGTTGTCTGTGTATTCCTCGCGATGCTCCGCGTGGATTTCCGAAAACACTACCTCGGTGGCCCCGATACGCCCGGTGACCAGGTCCTCGCCCCGGTATCGGTCAATCTGCTTCTCACACATCCGGCTGGACAGGAAGCCGTCCATGCCGATGAACGATTGCGGGTCATAGGACAAGCCGGGGGCCAAATGCCCCAGCACCAACGGGACCACCGATGTCTTGAAACGCTGAGCCCAGTCCCCCCGGAAGATGGCGAAGGCCCCACCGCTGCCGATGGCCGCAATCGCCATGCCGAGCCACCAAAATCCGCCGCCGACCAAGCCGGCAACCAGAGCTACGCCGAAAAGTACCGCCGCTGCCTTAGCCGTGCGGGCCAGAATGCCTCGCCGCTGGTCCTCAAATTCCTGGAGAGTCGGGCCAAGAGTCTGATTGTAGAACATGCCGAATGTGGCGGCAGGGCCATGTTCCGGTGGGATGACGGGGGGTTCTGCTTCGTTCATCGGTCAATCAATCACGCGAACAGCGATTTGACGTTCGGGTTCACGCGTTCGGCCTCGGGGACCTCGAACATTTCCTGCCGCTTGAAGTTGAACATGCCGGCCACGATGCTCGACGGGAACATCTCGACCGCGTTGTTCATTTCCAGCACCGACGCGTTGAACGCCCGCCTGGCCGCCGAAAGTTGCTCCTCGACCTCGTTCAGCGTCCGCTGCAGGTGCATGAAGTTCTCGTTCGCCTTCAAGTCCGGGTAGGCCTCCACCTGGACCATCAAGCCACGCATGCCCTTCATCAATTCATTGTCGACCTTGACGCGTTCGTCCATCGGCAGGTTCGGATCCATTGCGCGTGTTCGCAACCCTGCGATTTTAGTCAAGGTTTCTGACTCGTGAGTCATGTACTGCTTGACCGTTGCAACCATGTTGGGGATCAGGTCGTAGCGTTTTTTCAGCATCACATCGATGGTCGAAAATGCCTCCTGGATCCGGTTGCGCTTGCCGATCAACCCGTTGTAGATGCCCAGCAGCATCAATCCCAGCATCACGACGGCCACCAGGACGACGATCAGAACGATGCTCATCGGCATGCCTCCGTTTGGGCGCCGGAACGCCCCGGCGACCGTCAGTTTCTCCCGTCGATTCGACGCCGTCAAGCGGCCGGGGCCTCACGCAATTCACCCCCTGCCGGTGCCAAGGGACTTTTCC
>CAZHDQ010000654.1:0-2146 GCA_964531595.1 uncultured Anaeromyxobacteraceae bacterium | reverse complement strand
GCGTTGACGCTCCTGCTGCCACAGGTGAAGCGGGTGCGGGCGCGGTGGGCCGTGCATGGCCACATCGTGAAAACGGGCGTCCAGTGGGCGGAGGTCTGCTTTGTGCCGAATGCCATCGGTCACAGCAAGAACGGGCCTGCCTATCGGTACCTGGCAACACGTGAAGCGATGCGCGAATCGGTGCTGCCCGGTCTGGTGTCCCAGCAGGAGTTGCCTTTTCCAACTATGACTTGGGCGGGGAGCCGGTGCAGGGTGTCACGGGCCAATCGGCCTGAATGCGGCACGAAAGTGACCCGCAGGCACCCGTATACGTCGCAAAGACCATCCCGAGAGGAGAACGCTCGACTCAGGCGGTGGATCCTGGTTCGTTGACCCGCTGGACCGGAACGCCCAGATGTGCCGTCAAAACTACATGGGAAACCCCGAGAAGTAGCAGGGACACCTCTCGTAGGATCTCGCCGGGATGCGTGGGAATCCGATTCCTTGGAATCATGCCGCGACTTCCTAGTGGTAGTCCACCAAGCGGACCAATGGAACTCGGTCAGTGTTCGGTGTGGCCTGCGTTACGATTCATCGGCGGCCTTCTTGGGCGGTTTCTCGGTCCAGTCGGCCATGTGCGTGACCTGTTTCAAGGCCCAGAGGAAGGGGGCAGCATACTGGCGTTGCATGACGTTGCCGAAGGACATCAGGCCGTCATGGTTCTCGTGGACGGACCCTGGCAGACCGACGCTGCGGGCCAGGGCGTCGTGTTCGCTGGGGGTGCCCGCGGGCTTGCCGGTGCCGTCCACCAGGCCGCCAGGGTCCTTGGCATATTCGTCCATCAGGCCCAGGGCATGGCCGAATTCGTGGACCGCGACGTTCTGGGTCTTGTCGCTGTTGCCGATGATAGCGAAAGCCATGTCGCCCACGCCACCGAACACGTAGGACAGGCGGTCTTCGTCGAAGCCGGCGGCGACCATGCGGTTCCGGATAACCGCGAACCGTTGTTCGGCGTGGGCATCAGCCTTCTTTTCCTTGCCGATTCCCTGAATCTGCCACTTCATCTTGGGCGGGGCTTCGGACCCCGCCTTGAACCGGATGGCCAGCATATTCAAGGTGGCCGGCTTCGCCAGGGTCGCGGTGCCTGGCGTGAAGGCAATACCTTCCTCCAGCATGTTGTCGTGACGAGGCGCTACGTCCGACGAGGCCAGCGTCATCCGATTGTCCGTGGCGTTGCCGCCTGATCGCAGGATGCCGATCCCCGCGCTGATGTCGTCGGGTACCTTGTAAACCGTCAGGGCCAGGTGGTCATCGCCCCGTTTGGGACCCTCCCGGACATCGACGGCCAGGGCGGTCGTTGCAGCCAGGGATTCCCACCCGGGTCGATCCGCATGGAACTGGAACTGCCCTGACCACGAATCCTCGACGACCTTCTTCAACCGGACCAGCCAGTCCGTCTTCTCCGAATCGCTCCATTGGTAGGGGCGGAGGTGTTCGGTGCGTTCTGCTTTGGGAATGGCGTTGAGGTATTTTACTGCGTCAAAAAGAGAATCAATGGAAGAGACTACGAATTCTCCTTGTCGGCAAATCCCATCCTTGAACTCGACGCCGCCGCCGATTCGCAGCAGTTCGACCTGGGCGGCCGTCGAGTACGATGCATCGAAGCCGCCGACCCCGGTGGGCAGGCGCAGTTGCATCGGACCGTGGACCGTTCGGGCCATGAAGCCTTCCAAAAGGCTCTGCTCAACTTTGGAATCGGTTTGGGGCTTCGATTTCGGCGCCGGTGGTCGGAGGCTGTCCCGGCCCTCCTCGTAGTTAGTGCTGCGTAGGAAGCGTCGCAACCGCTCCCTGGGGCTTGCAACTGAAGGCCCTGGTGCCTGTGTCGCTCTTTGTTGTCGTGTCGTTGCCGTGTCCGGAAACGGAACACGTTCTCGATCCGCTGACTTCACTTGGAGCCTCGTTGTCGAATCGTTCTCACGTGGCGCCGGAGCACCCGGCTGTCGCGAAGGTCGACCCTGTGCGCCGGCCTGCCGGTCTCTAGAAATCGACCAGCGGCGAATGACTCTCGCCGCGGTCCTGCAGACGCCGTTGCTGCGAGTTGAAGATCACCTTGGATGCGATATCCCTGACCTGTGAAATAGGGGCCGGTCTCTCATCGCCGCCCTCA
>CAZHDQ010000653.1:0-2147 GCA_964531595.1 uncultured Anaeromyxobacteraceae bacterium | reverse complement strand
AGGTGCCCCTCCATCGGTCACGACGACTACTGACGGTCCGGTCCGAGCGTCTTGGAATTCGATCGAACGAATCTGGGGAGCCTTCGGGGCGGCCTTGGCTACCGACTTTTCTGCCGGGACCGTGGCGGACTTAGCTGCGGCTGCCGGCGTGGCCTGGGCTTCCTTGGCTTGCGCCAGTTCCTGTTCCAGCCGTTCCACTTGGCCCGCGACCTGTGCTTCCCGGTCCCGGGCGCTTTGTTCCTGGGCCTTGGCCGTCGCGACCTCGGCACGGACACGATCCAGCGACGCCTGGGCTCCCTTGGCCTGGGCCAGTTCCTGTTCCAGCCGTTCCACCCGGGTCGTGACCTGTGCTTCCCGCTCCCTGGCGCTTTGTTCCTGGGCCTTGGCGTTCGCGACCTCGGCACGGACACGATCCAGCGACGTCTGGGCTCCCTTGGCCTGGGCCAGTTCCTGTTCCAGCCGCTCCACCTGTGTCGCGACCTGAGTCTCTCGTTCCCGAGCACTTTGTTCCTGGGCCTTGGCGTTCGCGACCTCGGCACGGACACGATCCAACGAGGCCTCGTAGCTTGCCCGCAGATCGGTCAGTTGCACTTCGAGTGCCGCGGCGTTGGCCGAAGCAGTCTGTGCTTCGTTGCCGGTGCGCCGGGCCTGGACCATTTCTGCCTGGACCCGGGCCAGTTCGGCCTCGCGGGTCTCCAGGCGCTGCCGTAATTCCCGGGCCTCGCCAGATTCGGCCACCGCCTGGCCCTGAATCCGATCGACTTCACCCCGCAATGTCGAAAGCCGCTTCTCTGCCTCGACACGGCGAGCTTCCACTTCGGCCAGCCTTCGTTCCTCGTTTGCCAGGCGGACAGAGGTCGCCTCGTAGTCAACCGAAACGCGTTCGGCCTTGGCGATCAATGCCGCATTTTGGGTCCGCTGCTCGGCCAGTTCCGTTTCCAGCGCCTGGGCCTTGCGCTCGGCCTCCTCGGCACGCGCCAGATCGGCCTGGGCCGTGCGGCTGCCGTCGGCAAGCGCCTTTGCGTCTGTCTCGGCGGCCTGTGCGCGTTTGGCCAGACGGTCACGTTCGGTCGTGAGTTCGGCAACCCTCTGCGCCAATCGCGACGATTCGCCACGGCTGCGTTCCAGTTGCCCTTCCTTTGTGGCCACCAGCGCCTGCGCATTCTTCAGGGTGTCGTCGCGCGCAGCTTCCTGCTGTTGCGTCTGGACCCGTCCGGCCTCTAGCGAGTCCTCCAGTTGGGCGATTTGCGTTCGCAATGTCGCCAGTTCCTGGTTTGCGGTCTCGGTGCGTTCGGATTCGACTCGGGCCCGGGCCGCCATTTCACCCTGGCGGGCGGCGGCGAGTTCCGAAAGTAGACGCTCCTCGTGCCCGCGAGCAGCCTGGGCCGCCGCGAGTGCCTCACGCTCCTTCGATGCCAGTTCGCTGACTGCGGCCGCGTGTGCTTCTTCAGCTTCCCGTTGGGCGCGGACCGCTGCCAGCCGTTCAGTTTCGGTCGCCAAGGCCGACTGGGCCATCAGGCGGGACTGCTCGGCCTGGCGCGTGGCTTCTTCCTGAGCTTGTTGCTGGGCAAATGCCTGCCGGGTCGCGGCCTCCTGGGCCTCCAGCTTTCGGCGCTCGGCGGACGCGGCTGTGGCGATGACCTCTTGCTCCTTTTGGGCCAGCGCCTTTTGTTCCTTCAGCGCTGCCAAGTGGGTCGCTTCGTCCTTCCGGGCCTGCTTTAAGGATTCCAGGTGCTCGCTTTCCTGAGCGGCCGATGCCTGAGCCTCGTCCTTCATGTGCTGGGCCTCGGTGCGCAGGCGCTCGGCTTCCTGGCGGATCGTCGCCTCTTGCGCGCGCAGCCCCTCGTTTCGAGCTCGTTCCGCGCGAATCTGCTCCAGGAGCTGCTGCTCACGGCGCAATTCCTTGCGAACCGATGTCACCTCTCGCGCTAGCGCTCCGGCTTCGCCAGCGACGGCGCGGCGGTTCCGGGCATCGATGCGGACGAGCAGGCGATTTCCATCCGTGCTTACATCGTAAGCGGCGTGCTCGCGTAGACCGATGATGATTCGACCGACCGGCCCGCCTTGGGAGCGGAACTGGAGCGTTCCCACCTGGTCCAAAACGCCGTTGTCCACGACCAGTGGGTCTCCTACCTGTCCGACGTCAC
>CAZHDQ010000652.1:0-2159 GCA_964531595.1 uncultured Anaeromyxobacteraceae bacterium | reverse complement strand
CTCCTTCCAGCACGTACACTTGGCCCGGCGACCCGGATCGACCATCTTCCGTTGCGGCCTCCTTGCCCGACCGCCACATCCCCCGAGGCGGCCCCATCATGAACGGGTTCCCACCAGAGGAAGGTTTTCCGGTGGCTTCCGGCTTCGGCGGCTTGAATCGCAGAGCCCCGTTTGGTACCAGCAACGCGTCCTCGACTCGAGTGGTAATAATCGTCGCGGTGGCCGTCATTCCAGGTCGCAGCGCACGGTCATCGTTGTCAACGGAAAGCACAGCCTCATAGGTCACGACGTTCTGTGTCAGCACCGCGACGTTACGAACGCTGACCACGTGCGATTTGAATACCCGGTCCGGATACGCATCGACCGTGAACGTCGCCTCCTGACCGTCGCTAATCCGACCGACGTCCGATTCGTCGATCGCCGCGTTCAGTTCCATTTCGCTGAGGTCAGTCGCCAGGCTGAACAGTTCCGGCGTCTGGAATCCCGAGGTCACGGTCTGGCCGGCTTCGACCTTGCGGTTCAATACAATCCCCGCGATCGGCGACCGGATCGTGGTCTTTTCCAGACGCGTCGCGGATGCCTGCCGCGCAGCCTCGGCCTCGGCCACCTGGGCCTGTGCCGACGCAATCGACGCCTTGGCTCGATCGGCCGTCGCACGGACCGAATCCAGGTCCTGACCCGACACCAACCCCTCGGTCGACAGTGCCTCAAACCGCCGCAGATTCTGCCTGGCCTCGCTTTCGGTGGCTCGCGCTGTCGCCAGCGCCGCGCGTGCGGATGCCAGTCGCGCCTCGGACTGGGTTACCTCCAACTGGAAGGGGGTCGAATCGATGCGGGCCAGCACCTGCCCCAGTTCCACCCGGTCGTTGAAGTCCACAGGCACCTCGACCAGGCGCCCCGTGACCTCGGCGCCCACCTCGACCTTGTTGCGCGCATCGACGGTTCCAGTGGCCGTCACGACCACCTGCAGGTCGCCGCGCGTGACCTCTGCCATCTGGTACAGCGACGACGGGTCTGGAACACGCTTGCCTGCCACGAAGTGGAACACCAGCGCGACCGCAATCACGGCTACTGCCGCGATCCCCCACAGCCACCGCTTTCGCCGGCGCCCGCGCACATCATTTTCCAGCACGGCCCTGACATCGGAATCGTTCGCCATCTCACCCTCCCGCGGGTCGGCCGCCCATCTTTGCACGTTGCGTGCCGACCAACAGTATGTATCGCGGAGTCGTGGCGGTCCACCGCCAAGATGTTTCTAAATGTATCCGCCGTCGTGCAACCGGTGCAGGTTTCGTGTCGGTCGATGCAGGGATTGCACCCAGACCCAGGTCAGGAACAAAAACGGCGTGAACTGGCCGGAAAGACAGGGGACGCCGACCGGGGCGTCTACATCAGGAAAACGATGTACTGCAAAACCTCGGCCATGTCGCTGAGCTTTTGCGGGTCCAGCGTCTGCTCTTCGTTGTGGAAGTTCGTGTAGATGACACGACCCAAATCGATGCCGTTGGGCTGGAACGAAATCATGAAGGGCTGGATCGCGTTGCCGTAGGCCGAATTCGGCCCCTCCAGATGGACGGTCGTGCCGGTTCCGGGCGTCCCCAGGATCGACGTCAGCGGTCCCAGGCGATACTCGATGACCGCCGTCGACTTTTGCATGTATGCGGCCAAGTCCGGGTCCTTTATGGTCGCAGTGACTTCGCGGGGCGCGCCGGTGCTGCCCGGGAAATCCTGCGCGAAGCCCCCGTTCCAAGCTACCGGCCAGGTATTGGAGATGTATACAGACGCGTAATCCGACGCGTAGATCGAACCGCCGCCGGCGACGAAATCGCGAAGCACCGGGCTGATCTTGTTACCCCACGTGCTCATAATGTCGCCGTGTCTGTCCCCGCAATTGATGAACAAGACGTCGAAGTCATTCAGCAGTTTGTATGGCCCAACGCCGTCGGCCGTGTAGCCGTCCTTGGCATCCTTGCCCATCAGCAGTTTCGCACCTTCGGATTCGCCTTCGCTTTCGCCATCAAACCACTTCCAGGGGAACCACAGTTGCCGCAACAAGGCTTCGATCTTGTCCCACTTGCCCGTGATCACCGCGACTCGCAGCGCAGTCTTCGGCAGGCATGCGTCGCCCGATGTCGCGACCGTCGTCTTGCCCTTGTCGA
>CAZHDQ010000651.1:0-2159 GCA_964531595.1 uncultured Anaeromyxobacteraceae bacterium | reverse complement strand
AATCTTGTCGAAGTTTTCAGGGTTGAAGTCCCCAAACGAAGCCGGGGCGTCGTCTAACAATGTCCTGGGGTGGATCAGCCCCCGCTCAAGCGCCAGACCGTACACGAAGGGCTTGAGCGCGGACCCCGGCGACCGGGGTGCGTCGACGCCGTTGACCTGCCCGTGGATCGACTGGTCGAAGAACGCCGCCGAACCCATCCAGGCCAAGGCCTCGACGGAACGCGCATCCACCAGCAGCACTGCGGCATTCGTGACGCCGCGTACCCGCTCCCGCTGGACAAACGTCCTGACCCGCTGCTCGACAAGTGCCTGAAGACCGGCGTCCAACGTGGTTACGACGGCGCTGCCGGCGCCCGGTCCGATACGCGTAGGCTGCTCGCGGGCCAGGGCATCGACGAAGTGAGGCGCCAAAAACGGCAGGGCCGCTGGCGTCCGCAATCGGATCGGCAGCGCCAGTTCGGGCCGCGCAAGGGCATCGCCGGGATGGCCCGCAACCCACCGTTCGAACAGGTCGAGACGCCCTCGGGCAAGGTACGCCGTCCACGCGTCCGGATCCCGCCCCCGAGTGGGCCGACGCGGCATCTGGATCAACGTCAGGGCCTGCACCAGGGTCAGACGTGCCGCCGGGCGCTGGAAGTAGATCCGCGCGGCGGCCTCGACACCCTCGATATTCCCCCCGTAGGGCGCCAGGTTTAGATAGGCCTCCAGGATGCGGTCCTTGTCGTAGTGGCGCTCGATCTGCAGCGCACGCGCCACCTGCACCAACTTGCCCCAGGCGGTGCGCGTCCGCAGGCCGAAACGCAGGCGCGCCAGTTGCATCGTTAGTGTGGACCCGCCGCTGCGCCCGCCGCCCGGCCCCCAAGACAGCCAGGCACCGCGCAGCAGCGCCCAGGGATTGACCCCAGGATGATGAAAAAAGTGCCGGTCTTCCTGGAGCAGGGTCGCCTCAACCATTACCGGCGCAATCCGCTCGAGGCGCACGAACACTCGGTAGCGGTCGTCAGGTGCGAGAGTCATCCTGAGGAGGCGGTCGTTTCGGTCCAGATACAGTGTGGAGTACCCATGGTCTTCGAGCAACGCGGGCCGTGGCGACGCCCACAGAACCGCTGCCGCAGCCAGAGCCAGCATCGCAGGGACGGACGTAGCCAAGACAAGACGGCGGAGCCGCCGGTGCCGGACCGTAACCCGCGATGCAATGACGTCGACTGCGGCAGCCACCTTACGCTATTCCCGTCCCAACACGACGACGCGTCCTGGGACCCCCGACCCGTGGATCGCAGGCCGGTACATGGCCTCGATGAATGGCGGCGGCACAACGAAGTCCCCGACGCCTATCGCGGTCATGCGCCAAGCGAAGGTACCTGCCTCCGGCGCCACGGTGCCGAATGCCAGCACCCGATCC
Source organism: uncultured Anaeromyxobacteraceae bacterium (assembly GCA_964531595.1). GTDB lineage: Bacteria > Myxococcota_A > UBA9042 > DTJE01 > DTJE01 > DUVQ01. The sequence continues at coordinate 757 of CAZHDQ010000651.1, read as the reverse complement.
TCCCGGACCTCGACGTGGTCCGGCCACCAAGACGGACCCGCCACGGCCACGTCGCCGGGTCCGGGATCTTTAACCATCTCAAAGCCGCCGGGTAGCGGCACGACCAAAACGGCGTCGCCAACGGCCCCAGGCCCCGCGGCACGCACCCGGACCCGCATCTCGACCGTTTCGCCGACGCGCACCGACGCAACCGGGCGGCCATCAGGCCACACGAGGTCCGCAGCGATTTCCAGCCCGTTGCGCAGCGGTTCGGTGGGCGGGGTCCGGTCGTAGCCGGCCTGCACCACCTGGTAGTAAACCGGCGTCTTCCCGGCATGCACCCGGACTGCCTCGGCATCCGGGGACAGCGGCGCCCGGGGGAACAGGCCGACCGGTAGAAGCAGGTCCGACGCCTGATTTCCCGGCCCGACCTCCTCGACTCGGACCGGCGCGGAAGCGTCAGGGGAGGCGACGCGCGCGTACGCGGCCAGCGCCTGGACCCCAACGCCGGCCGACAGGGACGTCAAGTAGCCCGAGATCACCCGATCGACCAACAGTTCCACCGGCGGCGCGTCACGCCCGGACAGCCGCTCGGGGAAGTGTCGGGCCAGTAGGTACAGCAACTGGCCCGCGGCGACGGCGTCACCATCGTACTCCGAGTCGTCCGGCCGGATTGCGTCGAACGAGACCTTCTTAATCAGGCGTTGCGCCTCGTCTTGCATCTTTAGCAGCTTGTATGTAGCCGCCAGGTAAGCCGCCACCACGTCTTGCTCCCAAT
>CAZHDQ010000650.1:0-2171 GCA_964531595.1 uncultured Anaeromyxobacteraceae bacterium | reverse complement strand
GCGGCATGATCAATGATTTCAAGATGTAGAAAATTGTGACGGTGGATCACGGGAGGATCGGGCTTACCTGAATGTCCAGATGATGGTTAGATCCGAGGGTAGGGTAGGGGTGCGGGTGTCTAGAAGAAGCCGCCAGCGGCGACGATCAGGCCTGCGAACACGACCGAAACCATCGACATCAGCTTGATCAGGATGTTCAGTGACGGGCCGGTGGTGTCCTTGAAGGGGTCGCCCACGGTGTCGCCAACGACCGCGGCCTTGTGGGCCTGCGAGCCCTTGCCGCCGTAGTTGCCCTTCTCGACAAACTTCTTGGCGTTGTCCCAAGCGCCGCCCGCGTTGTTCAGCATGATGGCGGTCACAAAACCGGTCGACAGGCCGCCGACCAGCAGGCCCATGACGCCGGCAACTCCGAACACCAGGCCAGTCGCAATCGGGGCTATGATCGCCAGCAACGCCGGCAAGATCATTTCGCGCTGCGCACCGCGGGTTGAAATCGCCACGCACGTCGCGTAGTCAGGCTTCTGGGTGCCTTCCATGATGCCGGGGAATTCCTTGAACTGACGGCGGACTTCCTCGACCATGCTGCCCGCCGCTCGGCCCACGGCCTTGATCGTCAGCGCCGAGAAGAAGAACACCATCATACCGCCCAGGAACAGGCCGGCCAGGACCGCGGGGTTCATCAGCGTGACGTCGTAGGCGGCCATGAAGTTGGCCATCGTCGCCTCGGATGTGCCCAGCACAATCTTGTCCAAGTCCTTGGCCGCGGCAAGCGCTTCGGGGCTGGCGTTGGCGGCCAGACCCTTAACGAACGCGAACGGGCCCTGGATGTAGTAGCCCACGGTGCCGATGGACGGGTCTTCGGCCAGTCGACCGATCCAGATCCGGACTTCCTCGATATAGCCGGCGAGCAGCGCCATGGCGGTCAGCGCGGCGGAACCGATCGCGAAGCCCTTGCCGGTAGCGGCGGTCGTGTTCCCCAGGGAGTCCAGTGCGTCGGTACGTTCCCGGACTTCCTTGGGTAGATTCGCCATTTGGGCGTTGCCGCCCGCGTTGTCGGCGATCGGGCCGAACGCGTCGGTGGCCAGGGTGATGCCCAGGGTCGCCAGCATGCCGACGGCCGCGAAGCCAACGCCGTACAGGCCGAACGCGAATCGGCCTTCCTGGAAGCCGCCCGGTCCCCAGAAGGCAACCAGGATGGCGGCAACGATGGTCAGGACCGGGATAGCGGTGGACATCATGCCTACCGCCATGCCGTCGATAATCGTGGTGGCCGGACCCAGGTTGGCCTGGTGGGCGATACCCTTGGTCGGCTTGTACTCATCCGATGTGTAGTATTCGGTGGCCTGCCCGATGATGACGCCGGCGAACAACCCGGCGACGACCGAAATCCACACGCCCTCGGGCACGATGCCCTGGGAGCTGAGGAACCACACCGCCGGGACGATCAGGATCGACGCGCCCAGCGTGCCCATCAGCAGCGCACTCAGCAGGTTGCGCTGGGTGGCTTCTTCCTTCGTGCGGACGAAGAATATGCCGATGATTGACAGGATAGTACCCACGCCGGCCACGATCATCGGGGCCAGCACGGCCTTCAGGTTGTCGCCTTGGTTCGCCAATGGCAGGGCGGCGCCCAGAGCGGCCGTTGCCAGGATCGAGCCGCAGTAAGATTCGTACAGGTCAGCGCCCATGCCGGCCACGTCACCCACGTTATCGCCGACGTTGTCCGCGATCGTCGCGGGGTTGCGGGGGTCGTCCTCGGGGATGCCTGCCTCGACCTTGCCGACGAGGTCAGCGCCGACGTCGGCCGCCTTGGTGTAAATGCCGCCGCCGACGCGGGCGAACAACGCCTGGGTCGACGCGCCCATGCCGAACGTCAGCATGGTGACGGTGATCTCGACCAACTTCTCGTGGCCGCTGGTGCCCGGGTGAACGAAGGTCAGGCCCAGGAAGTGCCAGCCTTCCAGCATGTTCGTCGGGGTGTAAACCAACTTGTCCAGCACCAGATACCAGATCGCGATGTCCAGCAGACCGAAGCCCACGACTACCATGCCCATGACCGCGCCAGATCGGAAGGCGACCTTCAGCGCGCGGTTCAGGCTGGTTACCGCGCCCTGGGCCGTCCGGTTCGAGGCGTAGGTGGCTGTTTTCATACCGAAGTAGCCGGAAAGTCC
>CAZHDQ010000649.1:0-2172 GCA_964531595.1 uncultured Anaeromyxobacteraceae bacterium | reverse complement strand
GAATACTATATAACTCAATCAAAAATGGATACGCTCCTAAGAGAATTAGCAAAAAATTCTGATATGGAAGTATTCGGACCCGTTAAAAAGGGAAATGATGCTTTCATTTCCAAGTTGACAGAGAAATCAGAGCTGTGTTTCGATTATTTTACAACTGTAAACTCTATTAAAGAAGCCATATTCCCTAGATTTGAACCCATTTTAAAATACAGAATTCAGACTGAGGGAATCACCCTGGAAGACCTTCCACCGCGCACCGAGCGCTTGGTTCCCCGCATGGAGGGCGGCTCCCGTTACCGCGCGACCTTTCTCACTGCTGCCGGGCCTCGCATCGTCGAGGTGGACTCGCCGGAGCGGGCCTTCCTGGACGACCTGATGCGGCCCCTGCTGGCCGTGGTGGAGGTGCCATGATGCACGGCCCAAAACCCACAGTCCGCGTGGCCGCCCTGGTCGGGACCCTGGGGATCCTGCTGGTATCCTGCCGCGGGGAGGCTGTGGCAAAGGACCCTGCGGCCGCCATAGTTGCCGCGCCCACCGTCCCCGCTGCGACTGTTGCGCCTGCCGCTACGGTCCCCGCCCTACCCCAGGGCTTCCGCGCCTGTTCTGCCGACGCCGACTGCGTGGTCGCCCCCTCCCTTGCCGGCCTGAATCGCCTTCCGCGTCCGGGCGACGCCTGCCTGGGAACCTGCTTCGTCGGGGTCCGCAAGGATGCACTTCCTGCGTGGTTGAAGGCCGTGGGCATGCTGGCCGAGTCGGTCCCCTGCGCAAAGGAGTTCGAGCCCTGCCCACCGGCCACCCACTTTCGAGTTGCGTGCATCCGCGGCACCTGCGTCGTGTCCTACGTTGGCCAGGATGTCCGCTAGCTGCTGGACGCCGACGAAGGATGAATGCAGGAGGGGGTCCCGCCGCCTACGACGACACTTTCATGCCTCGCGCTTTCGTTCCAGCAATCGAAGGAACTCTGGACGATCACGGAGGGATTCGAAATCCGGATCCTGGGCTGCCCAATCGGCCTCCCCGTACCCGAGGTCCACGCACCGAGCGAGAGCCCCCAGGGCATCTTCGGCTCGTTGGCTCCGAGCCAGGGCGCAAGCCAGATTGTAAACGATGTCGCAGTCTTCCGGCGCCACCAGGACCGCCCGATTCGCAGCATCGAGGGCGCCACTTGAGTTCACCTGCTCATCAACGTCATTCCCGAGGAGTCGTGCAATCTGCGCGCATTTGAGGAGAGCAAGTGCCAGCGCGTCCGGCTCTTGGGGGTTCTCAGGCTCCAGTTCCACAAGGCGCTCTCGGATCTCCAGGGCCTTCCGGTGTAACCGCTCGGTGAAGTACACCTCGCGCGCGCTGCGCACGGCTGGCAGACTTTCGGGGTGACTACGTCGGCAAGACAGGGTTGTTCGCGTTCAGGCCGTGTATGGTCGGTCATCCGGGGTCCCTGGCGGGGGTCCGGCGGCAGCGCGGGCGTTCTTGGCTGCCCAGGCTTCGGGTAAGAGTTCGGCGACACGGGAGCCGGGCCATCCTCGGCTGATGCGTTCGAGGATGTCGCGCATGTAGGCGTAGGGGGCGTCGCCGACGAGCGAGCAGGTCCCGAGGACCGAGTACAGGATCACGGCACGGCGGGCGCCCTCTTCCGACCCGGCGAAGAGGTAGTTCTCCCCACGGCAATCCGTCGGATCTGGCGCTCTACGGAATTGTTGTCGATGGGCACTCTGCCATCGGTCAGGTAGACCTGGAAGGACGCCCACTGGTTGATGGCGTATGTGATAGCCCGGCCGAGCGGGGTCTTCGGTGGCTCCTTGAGTCGCATATCGTTCAGCCAGTTGCCCAGCTTCGCCATGTGGACCTTGCCGACCGTCCGGCGCTGCTCCAGGCGTTGTTCATGATCCAGACCGGCCGTGGTGGCCTCGGCCTCGACCTTGTACAGCGACCGGATCAGCGCGACGGCAATGGCGGCCCGCAGGTCGCCGGCGTCCAGTGCCTCGATGAATTTTCGTCGTGCGTGCGCCAGGCAGCCGGCCCAGACCACGTCGGGTTGCTCCCGGGCGATGCGTTTGTACCCCGAATACGCATCGCACTGGACGATACCCTTGCGCTTGAGCAGGAAACTCGCCGGACCCTCCGACTTCCGGTTCGGGGTGTAGTCGAAGACCACGATCCGCTGGTCCCCGACAT
>CAZHDQ010000648.1:0-2176 GCA_964531595.1 uncultured Anaeromyxobacteraceae bacterium | reverse complement strand
TCCCGTGCCAACGCCATCGGACTGATGCAGTTGATCATGCCCACCGCAAAATCAATGGCGAAGCGCCTGTCCCTGAACGCCACGCATCAGACTCTGCGACGGCCCGAAGTCAACATCCGGCTGGGTGCGAAGTATCTTTCGCTACTGATCAAGAGATTCGACGAACCGTTGCTGGCGATCCCCGGCTATAACGCGGGCGGTGGGGCAATATCCAAGGGCCTGCAGGCGAACCCTGGGCTGCCACTGGACGAGTTCGTCGAGACCATCGGAGCCAACGAAACGCGAAACTACGCGCGCAAGGTTTTCGAATCCTACGCAGCCTATCGGTTCCTTTACAACCAGGGGAACGACCGCTTCAGCACCATCAAACTGGGTCGCCGCTAGACCTGCGGCCGCGCAAGGAAGCAAGCCGATTCGCGCGCAGAGATTACGATCAACCAGGGCGGGGAATTCTGATTCAAGGGCACGGGTGGACATGACTGCCCAGGCCAGAAACCGTGTCTTCCGCGAATCCGTCCCATTCAGTCGCGGGGTCGAACAAGTCAGACGAGTCCCGATCCCCGATCCCCACGCCGCACTTGCGAACCAGTGTGTTGTCCGCGGTCGAAACCAGGCCGCTGCCCCACTCGGTCCCCGGGTCGAAGCCGATCTGGCCGATCGCGTCCGCGACCTTACCGCCACAATCCAGAACGATGGCATCGTTGCCAGTGAACGCCAGGCCGCCGGATTTCTGCTGACAATAATCTTCGCCAAGCGCCCAACCCGTATTGCAAAGGACGAATGTGTCCCCGGCTGGCAGCATGACATCGTCGAGTTGGATGGCCCACGACTGGGTCGGCGACCCGTTGGCATATCCGCGGACTCGGCAGTTCCTGAGCGCGACCGGGGTCGAGTCGGCGTTGTAGATTTCAACCGCCTTGTTGTTGCTGGAACCCTCAACGTACTCCGAGAAGAAGACGTTTGATACCGCGACCGTCAGCGTGCCGGCGTCGGCCAAAGCAAAGCCGTCTTCACTGCCGTCATGGCCCAACCCCTGGTCCAAGTCGCAGTATTTCCACGTGCTGCCGTTGTCACCTGATGCGCGAAATGCGTAGAGGTATGTTCCAGGCGCAGGCGCCGGGGTGTCGGACACGTACTCGTCGTTGTCCGGTTCGCCCGAATCGACGCCGTTGTAGTCGAAATTCGGCGCCGCATCCCACCAGGACCACGTTGCCGGGTCAGTTTCGCCCCCGAATCCAAACTGGACCTTCAGCCAGGGCCGCGGGTCGTTGGTAGCACCCTGGTCGGTGACGCCGGCCAGATACAGGCGACCATAGGCCACGAGCGCCTGCTCCTGGATGGCCGACAGCGTTCCAGGATGGTGAAGCCGACACCAGATGTTCGTGTCATGGCAGGACGGATGGGCAGCGCAGGATGCATCCAGGCAGTCTGCTACGCCGTTGCCGTCGTTGTCCAACCCGTCGTCGCAGCAAACCTCGATCCCGATGCACTCGCCCAGTACGCAGACATTGTGGGCGGTGCAAGGATCCAAGTCGTCGCACAAAGATCCGGTCAGCAGGTCGGCATCACAATTGCCAGTTTCGGGATTACAGGAAAAATACTTGCACGTTTCGTCATTGATGCAAACCACCGGCGTCCCCGGTTGGCAGCTATGAACGGGATCGCAAGTCTCGATACCGTTGCAGGCATCCCCGTCGTCACACACCAGGGGAGTGCCACCCACGCAACCGGTGGTCGGGTGGCACGTTTCGACCCCGTTACAGACGTCCCCGTCGTCGCATATCGGGGGCGCCCCTGCCACGCAGCCAGCTACCGAATCGCAGGTTTCGACACCATTGCAAACGTTCCCATCGCTACACACCAGGGGTGTGCCCACAACGCAACCGCTGGTCATGTCACAAGTCTCGCCCCCGTTGCACGCGTCCCCGTCGTCGCACTCCAGAGGCGTGCCTGGCACACAAATACCGACGAACGGATCGCAGGTTTCGACGCCGTTGCACGCGTCCCCGTCGTCGCACTCCAAGGGCGTGCCAGCAACACAACCATCGATCGGGTCGCAAGTCTCGACCCCGTTGCACGCGTCCCCGTCGTCGCACTCCAGAGAGGTGCCCGCCACGCAACCGTCGACCGGGTCACAGGTCTCGACCCCGTTGCACGCGTCCCCGTCGTCACACTC
>CAZHDQ010000647.1:0-2183 GCA_964531595.1 uncultured Anaeromyxobacteraceae bacterium | reverse complement strand
AAAGGACAGTTCACCGTTGGTCCCTCCCAGCGACTTGACCTCGATCCCCAGGGGCGTGGCCCCGGCCTTTTTCATTTCAGTATTGGCCGCCTTTACATAAGCATGCGCCCGCTCATTCGTGCTGAGCTTCTTCCAATTCCGCTGGACCGTCCGGGCCGCTGTGATGAAGGCGTCGATGGAGGTGGTGGCCGCCAGCCCCTCGCCCTTTGGAGGAGTTTTTTTTCCGGCCTTGCCGCCGGCTAGGTAAGCCATTACATCAGCGGGCAGTCCGCCCAGGCCCAAAAAATTCGGATTTTCGGGTTTTTCTGCCTGCTTCGGGAGCCCCCGGTTCTTCGTCCCGAACAGTTCCACCTCTTCAGGCAAGAGGTCCGGGAAGGGAAATTGATCGCCGAATACACCAGCCGGGGCGTTCGTCGGGACACCTCTATTGGAGGCGCCCTTGGATTCGGCAACCTTCGGCTCCGATGAGGCACCATGGGACGCTTTAGGCCTCAAAAGGGCCTCCTGTTCATCGAAGCTGCGACCTTCCAGATTTTTGCGCACGCGGTCCTTCCATCCGACTGTTGCCGTTTTCTTGCCGGCGGTGGACTCGGACTTCGACGCGTCCCCCTTTTTACTATCAAGTAACTGCTTATCGCCGCCGGCCATGGAAGCCTCCCACAAGTATCCCGTCATCCAACGAGCCGGAAACTTGGTAGCCCAGGTAATTCAAAAGCGCATCTGCACGGAAAGAGATGGGATAGCCCAGGTCAACTTCGCTTTGGTCACAACTGTTCTCCCAGATTCAAGATTTGGCCCTCTCGGGGGGTAACATTTCAAGACCATAGTGTGCCACGTGGGCGTTTTGCCATCAAGGAGGAAGGGGCAAGACATGCAGCGTCATCTTCACAGAAATCGCGAAGCCAGTCATGACGCCATTGTTTCTGCGCTTGGATGTCGCACCCCCTTGCTAGCCTCCGGGCAGGTGCTTGGAGGTACGCACATGGATGTGTTGATTGCCGGTCCGTTCCTGTTCGTGCTGGTGCCGTTGTCACTGGCGTGCGTGGCGTTCGTCGCGTTCGGGTTCGTTTACGTCCACGCTGAATTCGCGCTGCGCCGCGTGCGCCGGTTCCTGCTGGCCCACAAGCCGCTGCCCGCCCCCGCCCGCCAAATTACGATCAGTCCGTCTCGTCGGGGCGTCGGGTCAGCACCTCTGCCGGCCCTTCAGTGATCAGCAGGGAGTGCTCCCAGTGGGCGGACGGCTTGCCGTCAGATGTCACGACGGTCCACCCGTCCTTCAGGACCTTTACCCTGGGTCCGCCAAGGTTCAGCATCGGTTCGACAGCCAGCGTCATCCCAGGCCGCAGAACCGGACCGGTACCCGGCTTGCCATAGTTTGGGATCGGCGGGTCCTCGTGCAGCGAGCGCCCCACCCCGTGACCACAAAATTCCCGAACTATTCCGAATCCTTCTGCCACCGCCCGTGACTGAATGGCGAACGACAGATCGTGCAGATACCGCCCAGGAAGCGCCACGGCGATCGCGTCCAGCAGCGACTGGCGCGTCGTCTTGACCAACCGCTCCACCTCGGGATCCGCCTTGCCGGCGATCACGCTAATCGCTGAATCGGCGATGTAACCACGCCAAGTCACACCGCAGTCGATGCTGACGATGTCGCCCTCGCGCACCTTCCGATTCGATGGGATACCGTGGATGACCTGTTCATTGATGGAAATGCATGTCGCGGCAGGATAAGGCGGCGCGTGGTCCACCATGCCGGGCTGTCCGCGAAACGTCGCGATCGCCCCAACTTCCCGGATGCGGCGGTCGGCCTCTGCCTCGATGTCCGCAGTCGTGACCCCGGGCACAACCATCTTTTGGATGGCCGACAGCACGCTGCCGAGGATCTGCCCGGCCTCGCGCATCAAGACCAGTTCTGGTTCGGATTTCAACAGGATCATCGAGGAACCCCCGTACAGATACGGCGCGAAACATAGCACCAGGATCCGGGTGCCGCAAGGACAGGACAGACGTATCCTCGACAAGTCGCAACTTCAAGCGACTCAGGCCGTCGCCAGTGCCGTCGCCGATCCCACTGCCACAAGGAATTACTGGAAACCAGTTGTCACCATGCAGTCCTGAAAGGTCCAGACCATCACATATTCCCGTTTTACCTCTGGTCAAGATTCGTTGGGGTGAATGGA
>CAZHDQ010000646.1:0-2186 GCA_964531595.1 uncultured Anaeromyxobacteraceae bacterium | reverse complement strand
GGTATTTTGGCCATGGCCATTGCAGCTAGTCCTATGGGCGCCGCAGCTCAATCTTTTTCGGTTCCCGAACTTCCCTACGCGACCGATGCGCTTGAGCCGTTCATCGACACGACCACGATGGAAATCCATCACGGCAGGCACCACAAGGGCTACGTGGACAACCTTAATGCCGCGGTTGCAGCGCAGAAGCTTGAAGCTTTCGACCTGGAAACGCTGCTGCGCGAGGCGTCGAAACACGGCGCTGCGGTCCGCAACAACGGCGGCGGCCACTTCAACCACTCCCTGTTTTGGCAGGTGATGGCCCCAGCCGGCAAGGGGGGCGCTCCGTCGAAGGCCCTGGTCGCTGCGGTTGACCGAGACCTGGGTGGCCTGGATTCCTTCAAGAAGCAGTTTGCCGAGGCGGCCGCGAAGCGCTTCGGATCTGGCTGGGCCTGGCTGGTGGTGACCCCCGAAAAGCGGCTGGTCGTGACCTCGACGCCTAACCAAGACAACCCCCTGATGGACGTGGTCGATGTCAAAGGCACGCCGATCTTGGCGCTGGACGTTTGGGAGCACGCGTACTACTTGAAGTACCAAAACAAGCGGGGCGACTACATCCAGAACTGGTTCAACGTCGTCAACTGGAACGAGGTCAACCGCCGCTTCGAAGCTGCGGTGAAGTAACCGACCGGACGGCACCCCGCGCACGGCCGTTTCAAGACGGAACGGCCGTGGGCGCGCCGGCCTTGCCGCCACCGATCAGCATCGCGGTTCCCGCCACGATGATCGCGATCCCCGCAACCCGGGCGGGTCCTGCTTGTTCGCCGAACGCCACGAAACCCGAAGCGACCGGCAGCACGACCGAACCGATCGTGTTCAGCGTGTTGACCACGGACACGCGTCCATTCGACAGGGCCATCTGTAAGCACACGAAGCCGAACAGGTTGGCCACGACCAAGCCCCAGAACGCCCAGTCGGCTGTGATCGCCAGGGCCAGACTACCCAGACCCCCGCCAACACCGCCAAGGTGCAGTGTCAGTACCTTCAGGAGGACATTGGCCAGGCCAAACGTCAGACCGCCGGCGGCAGCGAACAGGATTTCCGGCCGCTGGCGATCGGACCGTGTCGCAGCCAGGATCGATCCGACCACGCCTATGCCGATTGCCGTCAGCACCAGGGCGGGCCGCTCGAACCCAGGCGGCGGCACGACCGCAGCACCCGCGCCCACCGACAGCAGCACCGCCCCGCCGACCATTGCCAGCGCGCCGGCCCATTCGATTGCCGAAAGGCGTTCGCCCAGGGCCAGCACGCCTGCCAGGATCGCGACCAGGATGTTCAGATTGACCATCGGCTGGACGACCGATATTTCGCCGTGCGTCAGCGCCAGTATCAAAAACAGTCCGCCCGCCAGGCTGGTCAGGACGCCCAGCCACCAGGTCCAGTTCGAGGCAAAGGCCCGCAGTACACCGCGCCAGTCATCGCGCAGCGTCGAAAATGACAGCCGGGGCAACCGCTTCGACACGCCATGCTTCTGAAGGGCAGCGCCAATCCCGAAGCCCAGGCACGCCAACAGGGTTTCCAGCCACCACATCGTCGGGGTTGCCTCCGGTTCGTTGCAGTGCCGGATTGTACTCGCGTTCAACCCATCGTTTCGCGGCAATCACAGGTTGCGGCGGTATGGGAGGACCCTGACGACCGCATTTTCAATCGAGCGATCCGTTTGGCTGAAAAAGGACAGGTCAAGAAGGCACGCGCCCTGGTCCGCCGCATGGCACCAGAAGGCATGATGGCCGGTTTCCCCGACCGGCACATGCTGGACGATTCGATCGGTTCGGCGGCAGCAGACATCGATCGAGCCGAACCGTAACCTGCTGGTTGATATCGTCATTCCCCTTCACCCAACATTGCTTTTGACCATGAGGACCAGGGCTGCAAGGCCGAGCGTCTTCTGAAACTGGACCACCAAAGCAGTCGCCTTGCAGGCGCCGCCGTCGTGAGCTGAGGTCGCTCATCGCGAGTTCATGTGGGCATGCGGATTGAGCGCGACCAGACCGGAGCGAATCGTGGTGGATGGCGTCGGCGCATCGCTGGTCGTATCGAACCACACGATTTCGACCACGTGGACAGGCATTTGAGGAGATGGGTGTTGCTACATGCGAGGAATTGAGGGCAACGGCTGGCGGAGATCCACCCGCACAACCGCGCTG
>CAZHDQ010000645.1:0-2191 GCA_964531595.1 uncultured Anaeromyxobacteraceae bacterium | reverse complement strand
GGCGTCGAACGATGGGTGTTCCTGCGCGGCACGGTACTGAACTGCCGCGTCTGCCGCCTGCCGCTCGTCATTGATGGACTCGGAGAACTGAGGTGGTGTCGGAACGTCGGTTAGCGGCAGAAGCGCGGACTCCATCTCGGTCCGATACTCGGGGGTCAATTGTCTGCGCCAGCCCAGATAGGCGATCAACTGCTCAGTCGATAGTTGTGGTTCGGGCGGGACATCGGGGTCAAGTTCCAGCCATCCCAGCAGATCCCTTTCTTCTGCGAGGCGCCGCGCCACACGCCAAGCAGTGCCGCGATAACTTCCGTCGGGTGAGGTCAAGGGATGTGCTTCGGCTTCCTGGTACTCCCGTAAATTCCGTTCCACCCGTGCGAGTTCAGTCTGAGCAGCATTGAGATCACTCTGCAACGACGCCACGTGGCTTCTGCCGCGCGCAGTCGACGAGGAAGCGTGTCGGCGACTGATGCCTCCAACTGACTGCTCCAACTCCGAAAACGACGCCGAGTCGGCGCCCAGCAAACTGACGCACAACGGGCGGATGCCATCCGGCAACTTGTTCTTGAGAACCTTCAGGGCCCGCGGTGTCTCGCTCGTGATGAGGATTCGTAGCCCTTTTGCGAGCAGATGGCATATGAGATTGGCGATGGTCTGGCTCTTGCCCGTGCCAGGCGGGCCCTGAACCACGTCACCTTTTCGCGTTCCTAGCTCCTCCGCAATACGGCGCTGTTCGTCATTGGCAGGGAGGGGGAAGTAGATTTCGGGGTCCGGCAGCAACGGCGGAGATTCATCCGAAAAGCCACTGTCGATGCGGGTACCGGGAAGATGGTCCACGAACTGCGCCAGACCCAGCGGGACGCCTCCCCCCTTCTCGATCTGGTCGATGATGCTCTTGTAGGCCGCGAGCGTTCCTCTCGCGGACCGAGGGCGGAGGATGACGGCGGGGGCATAAGTGATGCGGGGGGCCGCTCCAAATGGCCTGGCCGCTACCAACGCTTCATCGTAGTTCCCGTCCGGGTGCAGAGCGTGGGCCCATACTCGTAGCAGTTGATCCATCAATTGCCGGTCCCAGATGCCGTCTCCGATCTCCTCCAGCAACTGTTCGGCAGTTTCGTAGTGCTCCTTCGCGGGCTTCTCGCCGGATTCGAGGAACTCCTCCTCGAGCCGAGGTCTGGCGCCGTCCGGTGGGGGCGGGCACCGAAGTGTGATCAACCCCTTGGCAGCATCGAACCTCAATTCTCCCTGTGCTACGACAATGTGTCGACGAACCTGGTGGCCTGACGGTGTCATCCAGGTGAGAAGACCAAGACCCACCACCAGTTCGTAAGCCTCGCCCAGCCGCGACTGTTTCTGGTAGGCGTCGAAGAGTGTCTCGTACGCTCGCTGGATGGCTGCCTTCTGGGCATGTTCCGACGACCACGCCTGCCATTGGACAAGATAGCGCTGCCAGGCTTGCTGGACCTCCGGGTGGTCCTCGAGGCGATGCACCTCGAATGACGGGCCGTCTCCGGACCCCGATGCAGACGGAATCGGTAGTTGGGTCTCCTGCAGCAGTTTCGGCCCACCATCGTCCGCTTGCTGCAGCACCGTGCCGTCAATCCATGGAACCAACTCGGGGGTAGCCGCGGGAGGGGCTGGGAACGTCTGCTTCCTAACTTCCAGCCAGATCGGGTCACCCTCCTGACCCGCTGTCGTGGAACGATGCCCGCAGAAATGGCACCCCGCCGCATCCGGCAGGCCCCCAAGCCACAGGACCAAGCCGGTGTCGCGATAGGAATCGACATCGCGGACCACCCTGGACTGCAACTGAACGTAGCCTTCCAGGTACCGAAGAAGGTTGATGGCCTTCTCGCGGACGGTTGCGGTTGTAGGGCTGGTGTCCAGCATTGGCAGAACCTCTGGCGGATGATACCCCCGACCTGGGACGTTAGGGAAGTCGGCTCCCAGCGGTAACGGGCAATAGTTCTTCGCGCTGAAAACCTTCGCTCCAGTTGGCCGACGATGTCACCTTTCACCTTGAAGAAACTATTTTCACGCAGCACTCAGATTTTTCTTGCCAGCCTATTGGCAAGTAGTTAGACTTTCCACATGAAGCGTGAGGTAACTACAAGCCCTGAGGGGCGCGATGTGCTGAAGCGGGTCCGACGGATCCGTGCGTTCATCCAGGGCTCTCTTACGGTAACGATGAAGC
>CAZHDQ010000644.1:0-2196 GCA_964531595.1 uncultured Anaeromyxobacteraceae bacterium | reverse complement strand
CCGCCCTGGCAGGACCCCGACGACCTGCCGCTGCGCATCACCGTCGCCGAGGCCGTCCGGCCCCCAGGTCCAAGGCCGCCCCGAGCCCTTCCCTGGGAGGCCGCCCCGCCACCCGACGACCAGGGGGCCGGGGCAACGCCCGCCAAGGCGTTGTGCATCCGCGTCCAGGGATTCTCGCTGCACGCCGCTCGCACCGTCGCCGCCGATGACCGGCTGGGACTGGAGCGCCTGTGCCGCTACGGGCTACGCGCCCCGTTCTCCCTGGACCGCCTGTCCCTGGACCCCGACGGTCGCATCCGCTACCGCCTGCACCGCCCCTGGCCCACGCCCGAGGGCCGAACCGAGATCGTCCTGGACCCCGTCGCCTTCCTGCGGCGCCTCGCCGCCCTGCTACCCGCCCCCTACCAGAACCTCGTCCGCTACCACGGCGTCTTCGCCAACCGGTCCCGCTTCCGCAACCGCCTGCCCGCTCCGGCGGCCAGGTCGGGCGAGCCCGTTGCGGATCCTGCGACCGCCCCGACCCCAGTTGCCGCTCCCGCCACGACAGCCTCCCCTGCACCCACTGCTGCGCCCGATGTCCCACCACCCGAGCGTCCACGGCGCGCTCACCTGGGCTGGGCACAACTGCTGCGCAGGGTCCTGGACATCGATGCCCTGCAATGTCCCCGTTGCCCGTCCCACCGGCCCCTGGTCGTCCTCGCCTTCCTGACCGACCCCACGGTCGTCCGGCGGATCCTCGAGCACCTGAAGTTGCCCGCCACCCCGATGCCCGTGGCCACGGCAAGGCGTGTCGATTGGGAGTTCGAATTCGACACCGGGGAACGGCCTGGTGGATGGGACGGATGCGACACCGCCTGTGGAACCGGCACCACGGGCGATGACGTCGGCATCCGCGGCCCCGCCCGGGGGCCTCCCTGAACACGGGCGGCACTTCATGTCAGAAACAGTTCGTCACCCCGACTTGCGCTTCGCAGACACGCGGAGGAGGCCTCAGTACGCGCTCCCGGAGGCATTCGCCGCCTCAGGACGACGCGGTCCAGCCGGAAAATGCCCGGTTTCAACTTGCCCCACAGCCCACATGCCCCAGCACGGCCCCTCCGACCACCTAACCCATCCAGGACGACCGCCTGTTTCGTGGATGGAAGTTCTTAGACGCTGTCGGCCAATCCTGGCCAAGCGACCGTTTCCTGTATGAAAGTTCCTACACGCACACGCTCAAATGCCGGGCCGGCCCCCCGCACCCGTCCACGATAAAACGCGACGGCTGCAGGACATCGCCCTCAGTGTAGCTGACATACTCACAACGCTCGCCCCTTACCTGGGTCAGCAGGGCGAAACCGGGCCCGGTATGCCCCGTCATCAGCGGCCGTGCCGGCATTTCTTTGAAAGCCTTGCCGTCGCAGACCAGGCGGACCGTTTCGTCCCCGGGCCCGCGCAGAAGTGTACATGTCGCGCCAACCCGACAGATCATCAGGAGAACCGCCCGGAAGAGATGGACGCCCAACGCTTCGGCAGCGGCCCGGGAAAGACCGCCGTGCGCAAGCCTGTTCCTGACCGGCACAATCGCGTCACACAGCGCTAGCGCGGAAGCAACCGGTCCCCGTATGTTTGGCGTGACGCCCAGATGCAATTCGCACAGTTCGACGAATTCCCGCGAATCAAAATCGACCGACTTGTCCTGCCAGGCTTTCCGCCAAGCCAACGGCAGCGACTGGTCATCCATCAGCGATCTGAGCCGGGAAACAAGCCCTCCGGCCGTAACGGGATTGATAACCGCCGGAAGCGGTTCGAACGCCGTTCGCTCAGATGCAAGCGCGGCGTTCAGGAACAGGACGTGATGGTGGACGAATGATTCCCAGGCGTTCAGCAGCAGCAACAACCGGGCCTCGGGTTCAACCGCCAGAATCGCCCGTTTCAGAAGGACGAAAGACGGCGGAAAAACCCATTCCGCAACACGATTCACAAGATCGGGCAGCGGCCCCGCCGCATCGCGAAGCGCCCTCACCGAGCGGATATCCCGTTCGACCTCGGTCCAGTCCGTTATGTATCCATGCTCGAATCCAATATGAATGAAGTGCACGGCCGCCATCACCGGACTTTCATCCTCCAGGATGCATTTCAATTCCTGCATGATCCGCCTGTCTACATCGTTTGCGGGCGCCTCCATGCAGTACCACGTGCCCCTGAAAAGGTCCG
>CAZHDQ010000643.1:0-2196 GCA_964531595.1 uncultured Anaeromyxobacteraceae bacterium | reverse complement strand
AACGGTATCCACACGCTGACCTGGCTCAGTCACGATATGGCAGACCTGCTGGTGCGTTATCTGGGGCCGCGTTTCATCGAAAAACCGTGGAACTTCGACGTCTGGAAACGCGTTGATGGCATCCCGGCCAGTGAATTGTGGAGGACGCACCAGATCCGCAAGGAACGCCTGATCTTTTTCGTCCGAAAGCGGCTGCTGGGCCAGTTGTCCCACCAGGGGGCCGGCCAGTCCGCGCTGCGACAGGCCGCAGAGGTGCTGGACCCCGAGGCGTTGACGATCGGCTTCTCGCGACGGTTCGCTACCTACAAGCGTGCCACGCTGCTGTTCCACCAGGCAGAGCGGATCGCGAAACTGTTGTCCGACGAGGAGCGACCGGTCCAGATCCTGTTCGCCGGAAAGGCGCACCCGCAGGACATCCCCGCGAAGGACCTGATCAAGGAGGTTGTCCACCATGCCCGCGGGGCGGATCTGCGGAACCGGATGGTATTTTTGGAAGATTACGACTTCAACATGGGGCGCTACCTGGTCCAGGGGGTGGACGTGTGGCTGAACACGCCTCGGCGGCCACTGGAGGCATCGGGCACCAGCGGCATGAAGGCGGCCGCGAACGGCGCCCTGAACTGCTCGGTTCTGGATGGCTGGTGGCCTGAAGGCTACGCTGCCGATACCGGGTGGGCGATCGGGAACGGGGACACGTTTAGGGATAACGAGGAACAGGACTTGGTCGATGCCGAATCGCTGTTCCACCTGCTGGAAAACGAGATCGTCCCCTTGTACTACGACCGCGACGCCCACGGGATGCCCAGGGACTGGATCGACATGATGAAGGCGTCCATCAGCAAGTTGGGTGCGATGTTCAATACGCACCGGATGGTCGCCGAGTACGCCGAGCGGGCCTACCTGCCGGCGCACGGGATGGGGAAGCGCTGGTCGGGCGAATCGCTGAAGGGGGCGGGCGAACTGGCGCAATGGCGTCAGCGCGTTACTCAGGCTTGGCCGGGGGTTGCTGTGCATGTCGAGGAGGGCCTTGGACGGGAAGTCCGGGTGGGCGAGGTCGTCGCGATGACGATCCGTGGTCGACTGGGCGCGCTGGATCCACAAGACGTGGCGGTTGAACTTTTCCACGGGCCGCTCGACCCTACTGGCCAGATCCGTGACGGCGAGGTGGCGCGGGCGAAGTTCGTCGCTAAGGAAGGCGACGAGCACGTGTTCAAGGTCGAGGTGCGCTGCCGGGTGACCGGACGCTATGGGTTCGCCGCGCGGGTGATGTCCAGCCACTACGACATGATCAACGAACTGACACCGCTCCTGCTCAACTGGGAATAGCACGCAGCATTTAGCCCGGGTTATTCACGCCAGCGGACGCGCGGTACGAACCGTCCCCACATGATCGTGCAATTTAGTAAAAATCTAGCCGTATTCATTGAGTTCATCGTGGGATTAGCCCGGGTTATTCATGGAGCGTCGTCGCGAGACCGTCGAGACGGCCCGGCTACAAGGCGCGGGGTGCAGGCGCGACTGAGCCTGTCTGGTGACAGGTGATTGGAGCGTCGGGGTCCCCGCAACGCAGCAGCCGGCGCCAGGATCGGCGGTCGCAGCAGACGCGGGCGTGAATAACCCGGGATTGGTGTCTGGGAGTCGACCCTTTGCGCCTTTCCGACGTCGCAACTATCTGGCTACAATGCATCCGTCAGGGGCGCGGAGGTCCGGATGGGAAACGATCAGGCTGCCTGCTTTCGGGAGGGCGACAACTATCGGTGGACGGCGGATGCGGTCGGTCGGATTGACGTGGAGGTCCCTGGGGGTCCTGGGGTCCTGGGCCTGTCCTGGCGTTTGGAACTGACGAACGGGCGCTGGCTTCACGTCGACGCGGACGATGCACGGGTGGACGCGCGCGATGATGGCGTCGTGACCGTGACGGCACCCCTGGGGTCCGATGGTCTGCGTATCGTGGCTGACTGGACCTTCGAACCAGGGGCTGCGACGTGCCGTGCCCGTGTGATCAACGAAGGGGCCGCGACATTTGGGCTGGCGTCCCTGGTGCTGGAAACGCCCGATGGCGTGGACTCGCTGGTGCTGCCTGGCGAACGTGGCCGCTGGTACGTGTACAAGATGGGCTTTAATGTGTCGGCTCGGTCCGGCTCGGTTCCCCTGGCGTCCACCGAGAACTCGTTTTTCCTGCGGTGGCCACCGTAC
>CAZHDQ010000642.1:0-2197 GCA_964531595.1 uncultured Anaeromyxobacteraceae bacterium | reverse complement strand
TGGATCGCCAGATCCATCTCGCCGACCTCGTCCAAAAAGAGGGTCCCGTCCCCCGCCTCCTCGAACGCCCCAGCGCGGGCGCGATCCGCACCGGTGAAGGCCCCCTTTTCGTGGCCAAACAGGTGGCTTTCGACCAACGGGCCGGGCATCGCGACACAATCCACGGCGACGAACGGGCTGCCGGCGGGCGTCGACTGGGTATGCAGCACCCGGGCCGCGACCTCCTTACCACACCCGGTTTCGCCGGTCAGCAATACGGTCGTGTCACGCCCAATACCCACACGCCGCAAGTGCTCGACCACCGCGGCCATAGGCGCCGACCGCCCCAGCAGACCCAGCGTCGCAGCGTCCTCCTGCCAACCGCCCGCCTGCTGGACGTCATGGCGACGACGCACCTCCAGCAGCGCATCGATGATCGGCTGCAGGCGCGTTTGCTTCACCAGATAGTCCTCGGCGCCGTGGCGGATCGCCTGGATCGCATGGGGGATGGCCTCGTGTGCAGTCATAACGATCAGGGAAGCGGACAACTGGCGAGCCAGCAACGCGGGGATGATCCGGATACCGTCGTCGTCGGGTAGTTTGTGGTCAAGCAGGATCGCCGCGTAGGACGATTCCTGCACCCGCGCCAGCGCCTGAGCCGCCGAAAACGCCATATCGACGACCATATCGTGGCGTTCCAAGTCGCGAGCTACGGCCTGGGCAAACAGCCGCTCGTCGTCAACCACGAGCACCCGAAAAACCGGTTTTTCGTTTTCGGAGGATTCCTTATCGTGCTTCATAGTCCTTCCCTGACAGGCAACCGAACCGTTGCCCGACACCCGCCACCCCGGCGGTCCTCCAGTGTTACTAAACCGCCAGCGCCCTCGGCGATCCTTCGGCAGACAGTCAGCCCCAGCCCCGTCCCGTTCGACTTGGTCGTGAAGAACGGCTCGAAGCACGAGTCGGCTGTCGCGGACAATCCCGGACCATCGTCATCGACCCATACCACGGCAAAATCCCCTTCCAACGCGCCGGAAACTTGGATGGCACCCCCGTTCGGCATCACCTCGATAGCGTTGATCAGCAGGTTGAAGAACAGATGGCGCAAGGCGTCGCGGTCCGCCAGCACAGCCAGTCCCCGCGGTACGTCAGACACGATACGACGGTCCTGGGCAGCAGGGAGGCTCCCCATCCTGGTGACAACGTCCTGCACCAAGTCGCGCAAGTCGACCGGCGAACCCGCGGACCGTGGCTTTCCCGCCATTGACAGATAGTCCCGCAACAACATGTCCAATCGCGTCAATTCGTTGCGCATTTCCTCCAAGATCTGCCGGTTGCCGTCGCCCATCGCTGGGTCACGCACCATCCCGTCCAGCGAGGCACCCACGGCAACCAGCGGGTTTCGGATCTCGTGAGCAAGCTGAGCCGCCATCTCGCCCATCGTCGCCAGTCGTTCACGACGCATCAGGCGGTCGACCGGATCCGGTTCGGCCACAGTCCCAGGCCCGCCCGCCAATTCGCGGATGCGGACCAAGTAGCCTATTACCCGGTCCTCGTCGTCTGCCAGCAGCAACGCCCCGACATTCCCGGGGAACGTCGCCCCATCCCCGCGGCGCAGAACCGTCGCCTCTTCGAAGTACCCGCTGGACAGGAACAGGAACTGTCTGTTCAAAATCCCCAGAATGTCGCGAGGTTCCCGGAACAATTCCCCGATCGGTCGGGCAAGCAGCGACGCAGCGTCCCGTCCGAACAATCCCAGCGTCGCCTCGTTCCACGACGTGATCCGCAGGTCTGGATCCAGCAGCAGCGTGGCCGTCGACCGTGACAATGCCATCCGGACCAGTTGCTGGCGAACGCCGCCGCCCCCTTCGGGCAATGCAACGACCGTGGCCAGGATCAGGGTGCCGCCGGTTGTGGGCAGCCGATTCAGCACGGCCACCTGTGGCGAGTCCCCAGCAGGGTCAAGGGCCACGCGATCCTCGCGCCCAGTATCGGACGCAATGAAACGCCGCGCATGTCGCGCCAGTATCGCAATCCGAGGGTCGTCGGGTTCGCGGTTGGCCGGCACCGGAGCCACTGCCCCACCATGATCGTCGTTACCACCGATCACGCCCCCTGACGCGTCCAGCACGATCTGCTGAACGACTCGCGGTAGTTCTTCCATCCCGACGTCGCCGTCGACCGGGTGGTCATGGATGTCCGCGTGGATGATCGCCCC
>CAZHDQ010000641.1:0-2199 GCA_964531595.1 uncultured Anaeromyxobacteraceae bacterium | reverse complement strand
TCGTCGATCTCCAGAAGGGGTTCGAGGGCGAGGCGTTCGGCGTCGGCAGCGGCCTACTGGGCGACCGGGCTCCAGGCTTGCTGTTCCACGGCGGCGTGACCAAGAACTTCGAAATGGGCCTGAGCGTGTCGTTCCATTACACGATGAGCGATGGCGATGACTACCGGCTTCGCCAGGGACCCTTCGGGAACAGCCCTGACATGCCGCCGAAGAAGTTCGCCGGCCCCGAGGGTGACGGAACCCGACGCGTGGCCGGTTGGCCGATGATCTATGGCGGCGGCCACAGCCACCTGAATCCGCTGTACGTTTACGCCCGGTACGCGTTCCTGGAACAGGTAGGGCTGGAATTCGGTCTGCTGATCCCGACCGACCCCAACGAAGGATGGAACCGTCCAGGCTTCCGGTTGGGCGTGCCGTTCAAGTACGTGCTGTCGCCCGGACTGCTGTCGGTCCACGCGCGGCCGGACCTGTTGATCACGTTCGCGAAGACCAACGACGACTGGGGTACCCCCGAATCGACGGTCCTGTTGACGGTATACGTCGATGCGGGCATCACGGTTACGCTACTGGGCGTGTTCCTGGACGTCTCGGTCGCCTACGGCGCCGACGTCTATCCCTACAAGAAGGGCCACATCCCGATGACCTTCCTGCTGGGGTACACCTGCAGCCCGTTCGTGGATGTCTACACGGGGTTTACGCTGGCTAACATGACCCCCGAGATCGGCGGGGCGGCCGATGCCCGCAACCTGACCGCCGGCGTCAGCGTCCGCTTCTAGGAGCCTCATGTCGCGTTCCCCGATGCGCTTGGTCGCGTTCGTGACGGTCGTCGCGGCCGGTCTGGCGTCGCCGCCTGTACTCGCCCAACTCATCCCCCAGGCCGACCGGCCCTTGGTGCTGACCGAAGGGGTCGGAATCCTGGCTTTGGACGTCCGAGTCGGCTTGAACGCGGGCCACGCCGGCCAGGTCGTCGGGGCCGAAAGCGGCTTTGCTAAAGATCGCGCGCCCGGGCTGTCGGTCGCCTACGGTGTGGCCAAGTGGGCCGAAATCGGTGCCTCGATGCCCTACCTGTTCGCCGACTACGACCGTGATCTAGTCCACGCTTACGACACCGCGATGAAGGGTTGGCCGCTGCGGCGCAACGTCAGTTCCCGGAACCACTTCGGCCCGGTTCAAATCTGGGGCCGCTTCAAGATGCTGAATTGGGCTGCCTTGGATATCGCCCTGATGGTGCCACTTGAGAACCTGCGTTCCAATCGTGTCGGGTTGCGGCTCGGTGTGCCGCTGAAGTGGACTCTGATCCCTGGGCGCTTGGCGTTGCGAGCTCAGCCGGACGTGGTTCTGGGGTTCGGCCGGGCCGACATGAACCTGGACACTTCGGTCCAGGCCTCGTTCTTCGTCGACGCGTCGCTGGTCCTCAACGTGCTGCGGGCGCTGTACCTGGAGGCCGGCCTGGGCTACGGCCGGATGATCGCGCCGGGACCGAACGCGGTGCTGCGCGACTGGCACACCGATCCCAAGCCAACCGGTGCGGGGTACCTGCCAGTCTGGCTGTCCATCGGGTACGCGGTGACCGAAACGATCGACCTCGAGGCCGGCTTCGCATTGAGCAACCTGACACCCGGGTCCGACCAGGGGCCCGCCGACTCTCGGAGCGTGACCGTGGGGGTCTCCTACCGATTCTAGGTTGCGTGATCAGTGCCATTTCCCGAACAATGCCCAGATCCCTGCGGTACAATGCACGGGCATCCGAACCGGGAGGCCCTCGTGAGCCGAATCTCCGCATTCCTCATCGCAGTCCTGCTCCTATTTGCCGCACCCGCCACGGGCCGTGATATGAACGGCAAGTTTGGTATCGGGTACGACCAGAGCATGGGCGGCGTGTCTGGACTGAACCTGAAATACCACGTCGGTAACGTCGGGATCTGGGGCACTGTGGGGTTCGATCTGTTCAAGCCGACCGATTCCGATCCGCGTACGGCGGTCCGATTCGCAGCGGCCGTGCTGTACGACTTCGCGCGATTCGAAATCGTCAACCTGGGGGTCGGAGTCCGGGTCGACGTCGGTTGGCGCAACGGCGAAGCGGTTACCGCCGATCGGCGCAAGGCGGCCGGCTGCACCGAGGGCACGGCCTGTCCCATGGTCACTGGGGCTGGCAGTCTGTGGCAGGTAAACCGCGAAATCCCGTCGGTCGCCGCGGTC
>CAZHDQ010000640.1:0-2199 GCA_964531595.1 uncultured Anaeromyxobacteraceae bacterium | reverse complement strand
CGAGTCGGACCGCGTGGAGCGGAAGGAGTCCTTGGGGGGACTGCCAAGGAGAAGGCGGGGCAGGCGATTTGTGCTCTCGCAAACGATCTCCCGAATCATTGCTTGCCCGGTGTCGTAATGGTGGGCGTTCGTGACGATGGCCTTCCAATGGGGCTGGCGATTACCGATGAACTGCTGCGAGACATCGGGGGAATCCGCAGCGACGGCAATGTCCTGCCTCTGCCTACCATGACCGTTCAGAAGCGCCAATTGGGCGGGGTTGACATCGCGGTGGTCGAGGTCGAGCCTGCTATCGACCCGCCGGTGCGATACAGAGGCGTCGTCTGGATCCGCGTTGGGCCCCGCCCCCAAGAGGCGCGGCGTCCAGACTACCCCCTTGTGGCGCTCCAGCAGTTGGTCCGCAATACGTTGTTGCATCGGAACTACGAGACCAGCAACGCACCAGTGCAGGTCTACTGGTTTTCCGACCGGGTCGAAATCCACAACCCGGGCGGTCTGTTCGGGCGGGCCACGCCTGAGACGTTCGGCAGGACGGGCGGCAACGACTACCGCAACCCAACGCTTGCGTCCGCCTTCAAGGCGCTTGGGTTCGTGCAGACTTTCGGCATGGGCGTCCCGATGGCCCGCCGCGCCTGTGTCGACAATGGGACCCCGGAACCCTTGTTCGAGTTCCAGCCGAACACGTTCATGGCTATTGTTCGGAGGCGACCATGATCAACATCGCGTTCTTCAACAACAAGGGTGGGGTTGGCAAGACATCTCTCGTGTACCACCTCGCATGGATGTTTGCGGAGCGTGGCATCAAGACGTTGGCCGTGGACCTCGACCCCCAGTCGAACCTGACAGCCATGTTCCTGACGCCGGAGCGACTGGAGCAACTCTGGCTGGACGACCCGGCCCAGCGCGCCTCGATCTTGCGAAGCGTGCGCCCTATCGTGAGGGGCGTCGGGGACGTGATAGCCCCGCATGTTGAGCAGGTCGATTCGCGCGTGGGGTTGGTCGTGGGCGACCTCGCGCTGTCCTCGTTTGAAGATCGCCTCTCGGATGCCTGGCCTCGCAGCATGGACCGGCAGGAGGACGCCTTCCGTACCCTCTCCGCCTTCCATCGACTTATTCAGATGGCAGGAGCCGAGACCGGTGCGACGATTGCGCTGATCGATGTGGGGCCGAACCTCGGCGCCATCAACCGGGCGGCTCTTATCGCAGCGGACTGGGTGGTGACGCCGCTCGCCCCTGACATGTTCTCGATCCAAGGCCTGCGGAACCTCGGTCCCACCTTGGCAGACTGGCGGCTGGGATGGACGGAGCGCCTCCAGCGCAGGCCTCCTGATCCAGAATTGTCCCTACCGGCTGGAACGATGTGCCCAGCGGGGTACGTCGTCATGCAGACTGGGATGCGGCTCGACCGACCGGTCAAGGCCTACTACCGAAGGCCTACTACCGATGGATGCAGAGGATCCCAGCGGAGTACGGCGGGACCATGTTGGGACAACAACCGAACCCAGCGATCACGAGGGTCGAGGAAGACCCAGCGTGCTTGGGTGTTATGCGCCACTACCGCAGCCTCATGCCGCTGGCGCAAGACGCACGCAAGCCGATGTTCCAATTGCGCGCCGCCGACGGGGCCATCGGAGCGCATCTGGAAGCCGTGCAGCGGTGTTACGGTGATTTTTTGTCACTAGCGCAGAGCGTGGGCAAGTCATGCGGGTTTGAGGTGTGAACCGGAAAAAGGATTTCCTGTTCACGCAAGAACACGTCCTTTTGATCCGCAGGAATCCGGGCTTCCAGAAGTTCACCCCGGCGTGGGTTGCTGGTTGTGGTACGGCCGGACATTGGTTCCTTCAGCCACTGGAGCTTGGATAAATGTACGGTTATCTGCCGTACCTGCCAACGCTTTGCAACCCCTAGAGCCCGCCCGAATATCGTTGGCACAAACAAAAAACCCCAACCGTTGCCAGTCAGGGTTTCTTGGAAATCTGTGACGATTTCAATGACTATCAGGGTGCGAAAGGGGGGACTTGAACCCCCACAGCCTTGCGACTACTAGCACCTGAAGCTAGCGCGTCTGCCAATTCCGCCACTTTCGCGGACACAAAGAACGGTGGAAAGATAGGCGAAGGACCAGTCGGTGTCAAGCCTTTCTTGAATCTCTAAACCCTCGGGTAAGGGGGCCGTGCGGCGCGTTCGCAAGTCGCGATT
>CAZHDQ010000639.1:0-2200 GCA_964531595.1 uncultured Anaeromyxobacteraceae bacterium | reverse complement strand
CGCCGCGACCGAACATGCGCGTTACCTATGGTGCGTTTCAGGGTCCTTTTATTGCCGAGACGGTAGCTGGGATGGTGTTGGCCGAGAGCCGTGGTCTGCTCGAAGGGATGGGGGAGCATATGGCAGGCAATGCTTAGCCGCGCGCAGCGGTGGCGATACGGCGACGGAGCGTGGGGATGGAGAGTGCGGGGGTCGCATGCGGTGATCGTTGGCTTCGGCCGTATCGGTGAGTGGATCGGGCGGGTGCTCAGTCCGCTGGGTGTGCGGGTTACAGGTATTCGTCGCCATCCCGAGCGCGGGCAGCGGCCGCCGTGGATGCGTGCCGAAGATGTGTTGTTGCCTGCCAGTCGTCTGGACGCGGTTTTGCCCGATGCCGACCATGTGATCCTCGTGCTGCCGAGTGGTGCCGCGACTGACGGCCTGTTCGGCGTCTCACGGCTGGCGTTGCTGCCGCCCCGGGCCGTGCTTTACAATGTCGGGCGCGGCAATGCTGTGGATGAGACGGCGTTGATTGACGCGCTGCGCCAGGACCGGATCTCACAGGAACTTGTCGTTGTGATGCTTTGTGTGCAGTTCATCCCGGCTGTTGCGGGGTGCGGTGTGGCCAAGGGGCGCGTTCCGTTCGGACAGGTCGGCGAGATACGCGCGACAACAGATTCACTGGGACGCGATTCGTTCAGGCACCAGGAATAGATCGTCCGCGAACACGCCATCGTCGTCGCGGTCCAGCAGGGCTTCGACGTGCATCTGCAAGCGGCGAGCTCCGGCGGGCAGGCGGGTTCGTGCGACCACTTCGGTCCATTCGGCGGCGGCGACGTCGGGGGTCGTGAACGTCGCCCAGACCGTGCCATCGCTGTCGAGGACATCGAGCTGGATCGTGCCGTGAACCCGGGCTTCGAAGGTGCGCAGCCAACCGCCCCAACGGACGGCCACGGCACCGGCGTCGATGGCGGCTGCGTGTGTGGATAAATCGATGTCCGCGGTCAGGCGGGCAGGGCCCCGAGCGGGCGCCTCCACGTCGGTCAATGCGTGGGCGAACCAGCAGGCCCGGCCCGATCGGCAGTTTGGTGGAAACGGTGTGATCCCCCATGGACCCATGAACGCCATATCGGGGATGACCTGCCAGCCTTGGTCCATCCGCAGTGCGTCATCGAAGGCGTCCCCCTCGGCTCCGGGGTCCGTAACCAAGTTGCCGCCCAGCAGGCGGTGGGGTGCGCCAAGCGACACGAGGCCCAGATAAGCGTCGTCCATCGCGGCGTCGTTCGATTCCCCGCTGTGCATCTTGTTGTGCGCGATCCAGGCCCAGTCGGCCGTGCGCGTGCCCGGCGGTGCGTCGATCGCCGAGGCGAACGGGAACCAACCGATCGTATCCCGCCGCCCCGAGGCGACCCGGCGCAGCAGCGTCCCGTCCGCGTCCCGCAAAGCGATCGAAACTTCGCCGTCGTCGTAGGTTTTCAGGATGTTCGATGTCTCGACGCCGTCGGTCGCGATAGCGGTTCCCGACGCCATCCAGGCCGATGTCAGCAGGCGCACCCGACCGGCGTCGATGTCGGTCGCATAAGACGACAGGTCGACCGTTTGGGACCACGAGGACCACGGCGCCAACGCGTCGGGCAGGCTATCGGCACCGACGAACATCGCCTCCCCGCTCCGTGGTGCCAAGTTGCGTCGCCATCCAGTCGTGTCGGCATCACCAGTGGCCTGCCAACCCGTGCCGTTGTCTTCGGCTCCGGGATCGTCCAGCAGGTTGGCAGGGCGCTTGTCCTCGGGCGGAAAGTCCCTGAACGGGTCACGCCGCGCAGCGTACGGGTCGGTGTCGAACGGCACTTCGGGGTCTGTCGGGAACCGCAGCGATACGACTACCGGCTTGTGGTCCGAAAGCACGGGCGACAGATTAGGCGCGTCGCCTTCGACCACGATGGCCGGAAACGCCCGCCGGAAGAACACCAGATCGATCGTCTGGGCACCCTCTGTTTCGTCGAACCCGGTCGATGGCCACGTCACCTTCTCGCCGGGATAAAGCCCCATCGTCGTGAACGCGTCTGCCAGCGCGGTTTCCAGGATCGTGTTTTGGGAAGAAAGGTGCTCGTCGTTGAAGTCGCCAAGCATTAACAGGTGCGCGACAGGGTCGGCCGGCAGCACAACGTCGACGATCTGGCGAGCATTGTGGTCCCCGGTCAGGTTCCATCCGATGTGGGTG
>CAZHDQ010000638.1:0-2204 GCA_964531595.1 uncultured Anaeromyxobacteraceae bacterium | reverse complement strand
ATTCCGGCAACACCCAGATGGACTGGATGGCTCAAGAGCAGGAGCGCGGCATCACGATCACGTCTGCCGCGACGACCTGTGCCTGGGACGGCCACCAGATCAACATCATCGACACCCCCGGCCACGTGGACTTCACTGTCGAGGTTGAGCGCAGCCTGCGCGTCCTGGACGGCGGCGTGGTCGTGTTCTGTGCGGTCGGCGGCGTGCAACCGCAGTCGGAAACGGTCTGGCGCCAGGCCAACCGCTACCATGTGCCGCGTATCGCGTTCGTGAACAAGATGGACCGTACCGGCGCCGATTTCTGGCGGGTGGTTGGCCAGATCCGCGGCCGGCTGCGCGGGCATGCTGTGCCGATACAGATACCGCTGGGCCGCGAGGCCGGCTTCAAGGGCGTCATCGACCTGATCGCCATGAAGGCGATAGTCTGGTCGTCCGAACCCGGTTCCGTTGACTTCACTGTCGAAGACATCCCGTCTGATTACGTCGAGGCCGCTCGCAAGGCGCGAATCGAGATGCTGGACGCTGTGGTCGAATTCGACGACGACGTCATGGGGCGTTATCTGGACGGCCAGGAACCGACTGACGATGTTGTGATCGCGCTGATACGAAAGGCAGCCATCACCAATCATATCGTACCCGTGATGTGCGGCACTGCGTTCCGTAATCGCGGCATTCAGCCGCTGCTTGACGGGGTCGTGCGCTTCCTGCCCTCGCCGGCCGACCTGCCGCCGGTCCAGGGGGTTGAGCCTTTCAAGTCCAACGGCCACGTCGTCCAGGAAGAAAGGGAGCCGAAAGACGACCAACCTTTCTCGGGCCTGGCGTTTAAACTGGTGAACGACCCCTACGTGGGTCAGTTGACGTTCGTGCGCGTCTATTCCGGCGTGTTGGTGGCCGGTTCCTACGTGCTGAATTCGAGCCAGGACAAGCGCGAGCGGGCTGTCCGGCTGTACCGGATCCACGCGAACAAACGCGAAGAGGTCAAGGCGGTTTGTGCGGGCGATATCGTTGGTGTAGTCGGGTTCAAGACCTCGGTCACCGGCGACACGATCTGCGACCCCGACCACCCGATCCTTCTCGAGACCGTCAAGTTCCCCGAACCGGTAGTTGAGGTCGCTCTGGAGGCCGAGGCCAAGGACGAGACCGACAAGCTGTTCGCGTCTTTGCGGCGGTTGGCGCTCGAGGACCCGACATTCCGGTTCAAGACCCACGAAGAGACCGGTCAGACGATTATCGCCGGCATGGGTGAACTGCACTTGGAAATCTTGGTTGACCGAATGCTTCGGGAATTCAACGTCGCGGCGCGGGTCGGCAAGCCCCAGGTTGCGTACCGGGAAACGGTAACGCGCCCGGCCGAAGCAGTGTCGAAATACGTTAAACAGACCGGCGGCCACGGGCAGTATGCCCACGTCGTTTTGCGGATCGAACCGCAACCCCGTAATTCGGGGATCGTGTTCGCGGATGAAACGGTTGGCGGTTCGGTGCCCAAGGAATACATCCCGGCCGTCGAGCGGGGCGTACGCGAAGCGGCGGCGAATGGCGTGCTCGCCGGCTTCCCGGTTGTCGACTGCAAGGTGTCGTTGGTCGACGGGTCGTACCACGAGGTCGATTCGTCCGACATGGCGTTCAAAATTGCAGGCGCGATGGGTTTCAAGGACTTGGTCGCGCGCAGCGCCCCGGTGCTGCTTGAGCCGGTGATGTCGCTGGAAGTGATCGTCCCCGGGGAATACCTGGGCGACGTGCTTGGTAACCTGTCCACCCGGCGTGCGCGCATTGTCAAGATGGATACGCAAGACGACGGCGCTCACGCGATTGGGGCTGAAGCCCCGCTGGGCGAGATGTTCGGCTATGTCACGGAGCTTCGGTCGCTGTCGCAGGGTCGGGGTACCCAGTCGATGGAGTTCTTGCATTACGCTCCGGCACCGCAGGCGATCCAGACGCGCGTGATCAACGCGGGGAGGACAATCTAGCATGGCGACTCAAAGGATTCGTATCCGGCTGAAGGCCTACGATCACAAGATCCTGGACCAATCGGTCGGGGAAATCATTACGACGGTCCGCAAGACCGACGCGAATGTCGCGGGCCCGATCCCGCTGCCGACTAAGATTAGCCGGTACACGGTGCTGCGCTCGCCTCACTCAGACAAGAAGAGCCGAGAGCAGTTCGAGATTCGGACGCATAAGCGGTTGATTGACATCCTCGACCC
>CAZHDQ010000637.1:0-2208 GCA_964531595.1 uncultured Anaeromyxobacteraceae bacterium | reverse complement strand
GAGGGCGACGCCCAGCGGACCAATGCTCGATTCCACTTCCTATCGCGCCATGCCCAGGCCAAACGCCTGTCCACGGCGTTCGATTCCGTGACGCTGTACGGCCGGGACCCGGACCTCCGCCCCGACATCTTCGGCAAAGTCGGCAACAGCGGCGTTTCGATAGCAACGCTGGACGACATCCGGACGTTA
Source organism: uncultured Anaeromyxobacteraceae bacterium (assembly GCA_964531595.1). Classification (GTDB taxonomy): domain Bacteria; phylum Myxococcota_A; class UBA9042; order DTJE01; family DTJE01; genus DUVQ01. The sequence continues at coordinate 2,019 of CAZHDQ010000637.1, read as the reverse complement.
TACCGGGGATTCGACCTGTGCGATCCGCAGACGTCGGTGTCGATGACAATCAACGGGCCCGCGCCGACGGTCCTGGCGATGTTTCTGAACGCCGCGATTGACCAGCAGGCCGATCGGTTTCGCGAACAGCAGGGGCGGGATCCGGATGCCGAGGAGTACGCGCGGCTTCGGGCCGAAGCCCTGCGAGCAGTCCGCGGTACGGTCCAGGCAGACATCCTGAAGGAAGACCAGGGACAGAACACCTGCCTGTTTTCGACTGATTTCGCATTGCGGATGATGGCCGACGTCCAGCAGTGGTTCATCGCCCACGAGGTGCGAAACTTTTACTCGGTGTCGATCAGCGGCTATCACATCGCCGAGGCCGGTGCGAACCCGATAACTCAACTGGCATTCACGCTGGCCAACGGCTTCACGTACGTCGAGGCCTTCCTGGCGCGCGGCATGTCGATCGACGACTTTGCCCAGAACCTGTCGTTCTTCTTCAGCAACGGCATGGATCCGGAATATGCGGTTATCGGCCGGGTCGCGCGGCGGATCTGGTCGACGGCCATGCGCTTCAAGTACGGTGCCGGCGAACGAGCGCAGCGATTGAAGTACCACGTGCAGACGTCCGGACGATCGCTGCACGCCCAGGAAATGGACTTCAACGATATCAGGACCACGCTCCAGGCGCTGATCGCCATGTACGACCAGTGCAACAGCCTGCACACGAACGCACATGACGAGGCGTTCACGACGCCGACCGAGGAATCGGTGCGCAAGGCGCTGGCAATCCAGATGATCCTCCAGCGTGAATGGGGACTTTGCCGCAACGACAACCCGAACCAGGGCAGTTTCATCCTGGAAAAATTGACGGCGCTGGTGGAACAGGCCGTGCTGGATGAATTCGACCGGATAGCCGAGCGCGGCGGCGTGTTGGGCGCGATGGAGACCGGCTACCAGCGGGGCCGCATCCAGGACGAAAGCCTGGAATACGAACGCCGTAAGCATGACGGTTCGCTGCCGATTGTCGGGGTCAACACGTTCGTCAATCCGGAGGCCTCCGAACCGCCGACGCCGACGCTCCAGCGGTCGACCGATGACGAAAAGGCGGCGCAACTGGCCCGACTCCAGGCATTCCAGTCCCGCCACGCCGCCGATGCGCCGATGATGTTGGAACGACTGAAGACCGCCGCGTTGGCAGGTGAAAACGTGTTCGACGTGCTGATGGATGCGGTCCGCGTGTGCAGCCTGGGTCAGATCACCCACGCGCTGTTCGAATCCGGCGGCCGCTATCGCCGCAACCTGTGATTCCCGCGAAACGACGGGGCGAGCCCAGCGACCTGGCCGAGAACGAAGGGGCGTCGAGCGGCCTGGGGTTGTCCTGGCTGATCGCCGGGCTGCTGGCGGCGACGGCGCGCTTCCGGCGCTGTGCACGTGGCCGAGCGGACGTCAGGACGCCAGCCGCTCGATGACGCCGGCCGGCAGCGACAGGACCACGAACATCGCCTGGGGGTACAGGTAGTCCTCGCCGGACTCGTCCACGACACGCACCAGTCCGTTGGCTGCCGCGTCGGGATCCGGGATCGTCCGATACAGCCGGCGCACGATCAGCGAGGCCTCGTACCCGCGACAGTCCACGCAAAGAACGAAACCGCCGTCAGCAGCCTTGGCGTTCATCGGGCGTCCTCCACGAAGCGTTTGATCTTGAACTCGCGGCAACCGATACCGTGAGCCTCGTACCAGTGTACTTCCGCCATTCGCTGGTTGCCACCCGCCAGCCTGACCCGAGCGATCCCCTTCATCTTGCGCCAGCGACCCGGTCCATAGGCAGTCGCAAGGCGCCATCCTTCCCGAACACCCCGGCCCGCTGCAATGCACTCGATGTCCGAAATCCTGCCGACGATATCGATGTCCACGTGTTCCTCGTCGTGACGAGATGCACCGCGACGCCTCCTTGCCTATCGATTCACGCGGCCGGACGTTTCATTCGGGGTGAGAGGGCGCCGGTTGCGGAAACGGGAGCGGTTGGCGAAGACG
>CAZHDQ010000636.1:0-2210 GCA_964531595.1 uncultured Anaeromyxobacteraceae bacterium | reverse complement strand
GTCGCGTACGACTTGACACTGGCCGACGTAGTGGCGGCCGTCGAGCGCAACAACGCAAACGCCGGCGGCGGAGTGCTGGTGCGAGATTGGGAGCAGGTTTACCTGCGCGGCGTCGGCCTTCTGCGAGACGCAAGTGACTTGGAAATGATCGTCCTGAAGGCCCGCGACGGCGCGCCGGTTTTCCTGCGAGACGTCGCCGACGTCGTGATCGGCACTGCTCCGCGCCAGGGCGCCGTGACCCGGGACGGCCACGGCGAAACGGTCGCCGGCATGGTCATCATGCTCAAGGGCGAAAACGCCCAGGGCGTCGTCGAGCTGGCGAAAGCGGCCATCGCAGACATCGGCCCGTCGCTCCCGGAAGGCGTCCGGCTGTCGGTCTTCTACGACCGCACCTCGCTGATCGAGGCGTGCATCCGAACCGTGACGAACGCATTGCTGGAGGGCGGCCTCCTGGTCGTTCTGGTGCTGTTCCTGTTCGTAGCCGAGTTGCGAACCGCGTTAATCGTACTGCTGACGCTGCCGCTGACGTTCCTGGTGACTTTCCTCGTCATGGGCTGGGCAGGTATCTCATCAAACTTGATGAGTCTGGGGGGCCTTGCTTTCTCGGTTGGCATGGTCGTGGACGCATCGATTGTCGTCGTCGAGAACGTCCGCCGACATCTCGCGCTTTGCCCCAAGCCGGCCGCGCGCCTCGACGCGGTGGCCACCGCAGTAGTCGAAGTTGCAAGGCCCGTCTCATTCTCAATCCTGATCGTCGCAATCATCTTGCTACCGCTGTACTCGCTCCAGGGCATTGAGGGCAAGATGTTCGCGCCGCTCGCCTCGACGATGCTGATAGCGCTGCTTGTCTCGCTGGCCGTCGCCCTGACGGTTGTGCCGGCGCTGTCCACCTTGGCGCTTCGGCAGGGGGCCGAGCGTGAATTCCGCTTCGTGCGACGCCTGCACGATGGCTACCTGCGCTTCCTGGACCGGGCCGTCCACCGCCCCAAGCTCACGCTGGCGATCGCGCTGGTCGGATTGGCCGGGGCAGGCGCGCTGACCCCCTGGATCGGCACCGAATTCATGCCGCCGCTGGACGAGGGATCGATCGCGATCAACGTCGTCCGCCTACCCAACGCTTCACTGGAGGGCACGACGGCGGTGTCCGACTACATCGAAAGCCGCCTGCTGACGTACCCAGAAGTCGATACGGTCGTCAGCAAAAGCGGTCGCGCCGAAATCTCCGAGGACCCGATGGGCCCCGAGCAGACCGACGTTGTCGTGATGCTCAAACATCGAAAGTGGTTGGGTGGCGGACGCGACAAGGCAACGCTGGTCGCGGCGATGCAGCAGGACTTGTCGAGGATCCCGGGCCTGCGACTGTCGTTCTCGCAACCTATCGAGTTGCGGGTCAACGAGTTGATTTCGGGTATCAAGAGCGACCTAGCGGTCAAGGTGTTCGGCGATGATCTGGACAGCCTGAAGTCGGTCGCCGACCAGGTCGCAACCGTGCTCCGCGGCATTGAGGGCGCCCAGGACGTGCGCGTCGAGCAGGTCGCCGGCATGTCCCAAATCGACGTCGAACTCGACCGTGCCACCGCGTCACGGTACGGCATCAATGTCGCGGACCTCAACGAGGCCATCGGGATAGGTTTCGGCGGAAGGGTCGCGACCACCTTCCTGGAAGGTCAGCGTCGATTCGCGGTCGTGATCCGCCTGCCCGAGGCCGATCGCCAGGAAGTGGGCGATATCGAACGCCTGCTGATCCAGGCGGCCGGCGGAAAGCGGGTGCCGCTGGGGCAGGTCGCTTCCGTGCGACTCGTCGAGGCCCCGGCCCAGATCGGCCGCGAGAACGGCATCCGCCGGATCGCCGTCGAAACGAACATCCGCGGACGCGACCTGGGCGGCTTCGTCGCCGAGGCACAGCGACGGCTGGTGCCCATCCAAGCGGCACTCCCCGAAGGCGCCTTCCTGGTTTTCGGCGGCCAGTTTGAAAACCAGCAGCGCGCGATGCGCGACCTGTCGCTTGTCGTTCCGGTCGCTCTAACGCTGATCCTGCTGCTGCTTTACGCAGCCCTGGGCTCGATCAGGGACGCCTTGTTGGTGCTGGTTAACCTGCCGTTCGCGCTGGTAGGCGGCGTGGTCGCGGTCGTGGCCTTCGACATGGAACTTTCGGTGTCGGCGGCCATTGCCTTCATTGTTTTGCTGGGGGTTGCCGTCCAAAACGGCGT
>CAZHDQ010000635.1:0-2212 GCA_964531595.1 uncultured Anaeromyxobacteraceae bacterium | reverse complement strand
GGTACAGCGGTTAGACGCGGCATCAACGACCTCCTGGATCCTGGTCAGCAGCGTTTCGCAGGGGGCAGGTGGTTTCGGTGCGACGGACACGGCCTTGGCTACTTCCGTCACTGGCGAAGCCGGGCTGCGAGTGCAGGCCGCAGTCGCGACGGCGCAGAACGCGAGGGCAAGCAAGACGAGGTTGGTCCGATAGGTCACGGGTTGCCTCCCGTCGCATTGTAGCCCGGGGGAGGAAAGGGTGATAGGACCGCGATAGCAATGCCGAGCTTGGCGCTGTGATTGTCGCTGGGAACGGGGCACCATTCATGGCAGGCACTCGCCCGTCAACAGCGCCACGGATACGCGAAGGAGGCTTCTGCACGCTCGTTGAAGAAAAATTCGTTCATACGAATCCACCATCCAGACGTCGATGCCAAACGTCAACCTGCCTAGCTCAAGGGTGCTTCAGCCGGTATCCCTTGATCAGCCTGGATATTGCAGCCATTCACGCATTTCGTGAGGGGAAATTCACAGACGTTTTGAAAACACAGGGCGACTGGGATTCTTCGCAACAAGCCTTGCCGGCATGGGACATCAGCATCTCAGGGTTTAACCAGCCTGAATTCTGCGCCAATCGGGAAATGGTCGGACGGATAGACACCTTCATAGCTGGTCTTCAGTATTTGGGCAGAAACACCCTTGAAACCATCGTTGTGCAGTACCCAGTCGATTCGACTTGTTGATGCGGTGCCGGTAAAAGCGTGGAAAGTGCCTTCCTCTGGAAGCTCAAGCTCGGTCCATGTGTCGACCATGTTGCCCGAAATCCCGTCATAATTAGCAACGCCGGTCATGATGTCATATGGCGTTGATTCGTATCCGCAGTTGAAGTCGCCGGCAAGCAGAACCGGTCTTCCCGCGGCCAGGGCGTCCATCTGCTTTAGTGTTGCGATTGCCATGTGCTCGCGGATTCCATCTGTTTCACTGTGGTCCCAATGTGTTGCAAAAACGTCGAATTCGAACCGATCAGAGATGCGTCTGAAGTGTCCCCATGTCACGATCCGAGGGTACAACTGGTTCTGTTCGTCGAACTTTGTCCCTAAAACATCAGGGGTTTCGCTTAGGGCAAGAGTTTTGGTTTCGACCAACTCGTATTTTCCAGTGTCGAAGAAGATGGCACAGTACTCGTCGAGGAGGCCGCCGGTGCGGTTTTCCCCAACCCAGTCAAGACGCGGGATGTTTTCCTTGATGAAGTCCTGCGTGTTCAGATAGCCTTCCTGCACGACCATGATGTCTGGGTTGAATTCGTTGATGATGTTAAGCGCCGGTTGTTTACGTTCGTCCCATTTTTTCCCTGGCTCGGTATCGAAAGGCATGCGCAAGTTGAAGCTCATTAGACTGACTGTTTCATCATAGTGTATGGGGACTTCGGGGATTGTCACCGACATGACGTCGTTGCCGTCCAGGTCCACTGCGCGAATTTTCAGGCCGTCACACCCGGTTTCGACGACGGCGAAGGTCGGAATGCCGTAAATGCGGTGCCATGGCTCCGGGAAGATTTCAGTCGGCTGGCAGACATCCTGGTCCATACCGCAGTCGCACAGCCCGCCGATAGTGAACATGTGAACCCGGTCCAACTCGCCGTACTCGATGCCGTGCATGTGGCCGTGGAAACTGGCCTGTAGGCCGAATTCCCGCATCAGGGGAATCAGTGCGATCTTAAGGCAGTCGTCTCCATCGAACACGCAATCACTGTCCCATTGCAGACTGAAAGCGGGTTGATGAATGAAGAACAGCCTCCACTGAGCGGTCTTGAATTCGTTTGTCTGGAACTGATCGCGGTACCAACCGACTTCGCCCCAGTCCGCGTCAGGCATCGACACATAGAAGTCACGGATCCAGCCACCGCCAATCCACACGTTTCCAATTCGGCGGGACCACCAACCTTCTCCTCGACCGGTCTCGATTTCAGCGACGTTTCCCTGTGGCATGGCAAAGGCGTCAAAATAGGCGGAAACCTTCTTTTCGTCGTGGTTGCCGATAGTTGTCCAGATGTTGACGCGAGTGCCCAGGTCTTTGAAGCCACGGAAGGTCAGATCGAATTCTTCAACCTGTCCAGATCCCGACATATCCCCGTTTCCGATGACGAACTCAACGCCTTCGGCCAGCGCCAGGTGTCCACCATCTACAATCCGCTCAACCAGCCATAGAAACACAATACCAGCCAGGGCGGTAA
>CAZHDQ010000634.1:0-2216 GCA_964531595.1 uncultured Anaeromyxobacteraceae bacterium | reverse complement strand
GCGCGGTGTTGCTGGCCGGCGTCAGGACGAAGGACGATTTGGTTGCGCTGGTCGACGGGCTTGGTCGGATGGGGGCCGCGAAGGTGCTGATCGACGGTTCGTACCAACGCACCATGGCGGCGGCGCCTGACGTGTCTGACGGGGTCGTGGTGGCGACAGGTGCGGTGCTGGGGCCGACGGTCGACATCGTGGCCGCCCGGACCGAGGCGTTCGTCGCCCGCCTCCGCCTTCCAAAGATGGACGCGCAGGATGTGCCCTTGCTTGCGCGGGCGACGGAGGATGCCGTGCCGTGGATCGCCGGCCAAGGCGGGCTGCAGCCGTGTTTGCAGGCGGGCGAGACCGCGTTTGGAACGCCCGCGGCACTGGCGGTGACGCTGCCACTCGGCGATTCGGCCCTGGCCGTTCCGGGCGTGGTGACGGATTCGCTGATCGATTCGCTGGCCGACCTGGGGGGCCGCACGGTCCGCCTGCTGGTGACCGATGCGACCCGGGTCTTTGCGACTTGGGATCGGGTCACCCGGTTCTTCGATCAGGGCGGCCGAATCCTGGTTGAACGGCCGATCCGGGTGCTGGCGATCACAATCAACCCGGCGGGTATCATCGGCCCGGACCTGCCCGCCGATGCCATGGCGTTTGCGATTTCGTCTCGAATCGAAGGGGTGCCTGTGCTGACGGGACCGCCAGACCCTGCGCTGGACGGTGATTCCATGAGAGGTGCTGGATGAGGTCGAAACTGGACCTGGACCCCGAAAAAATCGCCGGTTGCCGCGAGGCGGCGAACGCGGTCGCTGACGCGGTCCTGGCGTTCGCGTCGCAGCGGACCACCTTGTCGATCGAGCGCGCGACCTTGCGGTTGCTGGGCGTAGAGGGCGGCGATGCGGTTGGGGTTCCCTGGGTGAATCGGGTTGTGGACGCCGCGCGGCCGTTGCTGCCAGGCGGCATCGTACTGCCGTTCGCGGCGGCGATGCGCGCGTGTGGCCTGGACGCGACCGCGACGGCCCGTGCGGTCGCCGAGGGCCGCGTGACGCTGTCTGCGGACGAATCTGCGGATCCTGAATTGGCCCGACTGGCCGACTCGCTTGCGGTGCAGGCGGTCGAACGAATCGGGCGTACGGTCGCCGACCGCGAGGCGCGACTGGCAGCGTTGGGCGAGGGCCCGCGCCCGTTGCTGTATGTGATCGTCGCGTCCGGCAACATCTTCGAGGACGCCGTCCAGGCCAAGGTCTGCGTGCGCGCGGGGGCCCAGGTAGTCGCGGTCATCCGCTCGACGGCGCAAAGCCTGCTTGACTACATCCCCGAGGGCACGACGACCGAGGGATACGGAGGCACCTACGCGACTCAGCAGAACTTCCGCGTGATGCGGGCCGCAATGGACGAGGCGTCCGAAGAGGCGGGGCGATACGTGCGCCTTTGCAACTACGCCTCCGGTCTTTGCATGCCGGAGATGTCGGTGCTGGGGGCCGTCGAGCGTCTGGACATGATGCTCAACGACGCGCTGTACGGCATCCTGTTTCGCGATATCAACATGCAGCGGACGCTGACCGACCAGGTGTTCTCGCGCCTCGTTTCGGCCGCGGGCGGCTTGATCATCAATACCGGGGAGGACAACTACCTGACGACGTCCGACGCGGTCGAGGCGGCCCACACGGTGCTGGCGTCCCAGTTCATCAATGAAGCCATCGCGCTGCGTTGCGGCCTGAAGCCCGGCCAACTTGGTCTGGGCCATGCGATGGAGATGAATCCGCTCAACGAAGACATGTTCCTGCTGGAGATTGCGCAGGCGCAGATGGCGCGCGAGATCTTCCCGGATAGCCCGCTGAAATACATGCCGCCGACCAAGCACATGACTGGCGACATCTTCCGAGGGCACGTGCAGGATGCGATGTTCAATCTGGCCGGGGTGATGACCGGGCAGGGCATCCACCTGCTGGGCATGATGACAGAGGCGATGCACACGCCGCACATCCACGACAGGGTACTGTCGATAGACGCGGCTCGAATGGTCATGGGTGCGGCCAGGCACCTCGGGGACGAGATCGAGTTCGTGCCGGGCGGGCGAATTCGTGCCCGGGCCCACCAGGTGCTGGAAGAGGCCGGCGAACTGCTTGGCACGATCCGCGAGGAAGGCATCTTCGCGGCACTCGAGAAGGGGCGGTTCGCCGACGTGACCCGGAGGCCTGGTGGCGGGCGCGGGCTGGACGGTGTGTTCGTCAAGG
>CAZHDQ010000633.1:0-2220 GCA_964531595.1 uncultured Anaeromyxobacteraceae bacterium | reverse complement strand
GATCGAGGAAGTCGAGGCGGCGGCTGACGCAATCGTGCGTGCGGCGGCGGAAAAGGGGGTGACCCGCGACGAACTGGACCGTGTGAAAACAACGGTGACGGCCGACTTCGTCCGGAGTATGCAAAATATCGGGGGGTTCGGTGGCGTGGCCGACCGGATCAACGCCTACTACCATCACCTGGGCGATCCGGATCGGTTCCGCTGGGACTTGCAGCGGTATCTGGATCTGACGCCCGAACAGGTCCAGCGTGCGGGGCGGACGTACCTGGCGCGGGCCTGTGCGACGGCGAGGGTCCGGCCGATGCCCCCGCTGGCTCCTTCCACTTCCGAAGCGAGTGCGTCGCTGGACCGGGCCGTGATGCCGGGCCGCGGTTTCGAAAATCCTTTCCGGCTGCCGAAGCGGCACGAATTCAAGTTGGACAACGGCCTACGTGTAGTCCGGGTCGAGGACCCGCGGTTGCCGCTCGCCAGCGCGATCCTGATCGTGCCTGGTGGCAGCGCGGCGGATCCGGCTGACATGCCCGGATTGTCTTCACTGACCACGACGCTGATGGACGAGGGCGCGGGCGGAAAGTCGTCGCAGCAACTGGCCGAGGCGCTAGAGAAGTTGGGGGCGACGCTGGACGTGCGGACATCAACCGATGCCGCTGTAGTGAGCCTATCAACCCTGACGTCGACCTTGGGCGAGGCGTTTGGACTTATGGCCGACGTAGTGCTGCGGCCGAACTTCCCGCCGGATGAACTGGAACGCCAGCGGGTGCGGCGGCGGGTGCAGTTGCAGCAGGTCCAGGACCAGCCCGGGACAGTTTCGCAACTGGTCGCCCAGCGTGCGGTGTTCGGAGAACACCCTTATGGAGCGCCGGTTTTCGGGACACCTGACTCGGTTGAGGCGATTTCACGCGACGACATCGCGGGTTTTTGGCGCCGGACCTTCGTTCCAGGGAACGCGACCCTGCTGGTTGTGGGTGACGTGTCCGAGGACGACTTGCGAAAGGCGTTGTCCAAGACGCTGGGTGCCTGGAAACCTGGGCCCTTGCCCGACCTGAGCCTGCCCCAACCCGCGCCGCTGACTGGGCGTCGGGTATACTTTGTCGACCGACCGGGTGCCGTCCAGTCCAACGTGGTCGTGGCGGAACTGGGCACCGATCGCCGGACGCCGGACTTTGCGGCTCTGGACGTGCTGGACACCGCGTTGGGCGGGTCTTTCGTATCGCGGCTTAACCTGAATCTGCGCGAGGACAAGGGATACACCTACGGGGCACGTACCCGTTTCGCATTCGGGAAGGCCCCCGGGGCGTTTACTGCATCGGCGCCGGTACAGACCGAAGTGACTGGCCCGGCGATCGTCGAGATGCTCAAGGAAATCCAGGAAATCGGCAGCTCCAGGCCGCTTGCGGGCGACGAACTACGCTACGCGATCGACTCGATCGTCAACGGTTATGCCAGCCGCTTTTCGACCGCAGACAGGGTGGCAGCGGAACTGGTGGATGTGTACCTCTACGGCTTGCCCGAGGACACGCCCGAGCAGTATCTGTCCCAGGTGGCCGTGGTGACCTCGGATGTCGTCGCGGACGCAGCCCGGCGACATTTGCGCCCCGATTCCCTGGCTATCGTGGTGGTCGGGGATCGCGAGAAGGTTCTGCCGGTGCTCCGCGAACTCAACCTGGGGCCAATCGTCGAAGTCGACTGGTTGGGGCGACCAATCGGCGGCGAGCGCTGATCAACCCACAATAGGTCCGTTGCGGAGGCACCATGGACCGGGACACCCGTGAGCGCTGGATAGACATCAGTACGCGTGTGCTGGCGCTGGGGTATTTCGGATTTTTGTGCGTGTCGGCGGCGCGGTCCGGATGGAAGGTCTTGCCGACCGTGGTCGCGGGGATAGCGACCGAGGTCGAACTGCGGACGCTGCTGGTGAAGGCGACCGCGGTGGCCTTTTCGGGTCTATTGGTCGGTGTCTACCTGTTCCGGGGCCGGCCGCTGCGTAAATCCCCGGGACTGTTGCCGCGCGTAACCGCTTTGATGAACGCGGTCATCTTGCCGGCGCTGATGGTTCTGCCGTCCGGGCTTGGGCTGGTCCGTACCACCGCCAGCATCGATGTGGCCATCGCCGGGTTCGTGCTGGTCGGTGTGGGACATCTGGCTGCCGCTGTGGTGCTGGGCTTTTTGGGCCGGTCGTTCAGCATCTTGCCCGAGGCGCGATCACTGGTCACCCACGGC
>CAZHDQ010000632.1:0-2226 GCA_964531595.1 uncultured Anaeromyxobacteraceae bacterium | reverse complement strand
AGTGCTTTTGACGGTAAAAGCGGCTGCGCCCCGTTGCGACAGCGGGCCCTTCGGTTCGCCTTGCCTGGCCGCAGCATGCCGTGGTAAAGACCAGCGAGCCGTGTGCGGAGAGAGTCATGAACAAGGGCATCCTGGTAACGATACTGTGCGTCGTCGCGGTCGCCGCCTTCATGCTGGGCCGGTGGACCTCCCCTGGGTCCGCTAGCAAAGACGGGCAGGTGCCCCAAGCCAAGGCCCCTTCGGCCGAGTCGCCGGCACCCATCGCCCAGCGGCCCATCGCCATGCCGCAGCCAACCCAGGCGCCAGCCACTTTCCGGCCCACGCCCGACAACGCCCCAAAAATCGTGATTCCAGAGGGGACGCGACCGGCTACCGACGCCAGCCCGGCGAAGGGACCAGTCGATGCCAAGGTCATTTTGCTTGAGGTGTCTGACTTCCAGTGCCCTGTGTGCAAGCGGGCCTATGAACCGCTGCGCAATCTGCCCGACGACCTCAACGGCCAGGTTCGCGTGATCTTCAAGCAAAACCCACTTGAGATGCACCGCAGCGCGATGGACGCAGCAGCCGCATCGATGGCCGCCGCGCGCCAGGGGAAGTTCGACGCCTACGCCGACATCCTGTTCGAGAACCAACGGGCCCTGTCGCCCGAGGAACTGATGGGACATGCCGAGCGCCTGGGCCTGGACATGACCCGTTTCAGGAAGGATTTCGAGGACCCTGCCCTGCGAGCCCGCGCGAAATCCGAAGGTGACGCTGCATCCGCCTTGGGTGCCAGGGGGACCCCGGCGTTTTTCATCAACGGCAAGCAGCAGGTCGGCTGGGCGTCCTACGAAGCCATCAAACAGATGGCCACCCGCGAGATCGACGAGGTCGACAAACTGATCGCGCAGGGATCGTCCGTGAAAGAGGCGCGAATCATCCGTGTCCGGACAAATCAGCCCGAAGCCGACCAATTCCTGAACTCCCCGTTGGGAATCGAATTCGGCGCGCCTTGATTTTGACGCGTTCGTCCCCATGTTCCATCTAGTTGGGCGTGTCCCTTTGAAAGATACAGGAGACCCTATGGCCACGAAGACGAAGACCCCCGGCGGCGACGCCGTGAACCTGAACGCATTGCCGATCCTCCCGCTGCGCAACTCGGTGCTGTTCCCAGGGCTGGTCATGCCCCTAGTGATCGGCCGCGAAAAGACTTTGCGTCTGCTGGAATCTGTATCGGGAAAGGACGAAGTAATCGGCGTCCTGACCCAACGCGACAAGGAAACCCAGGATCCCAGCCCGGGCGACATGTACACCACTGGGACTACGGCGCGCATCCTTCGCGTGGTGCGCGAGCGCGACCAGGGCATCGACATCGTCGTCCAGGGCGTACAGCGCTTCGAAGTTAAGCGCTTCACCCAAACGACCCCGTTCCTTTCCGCGACCGTGGAACTGCTCCCCGAGGTCGACCGAGACGACGTCGAGATCGAGGCGCTGATGCGCAACCTTAAGCAGTTGACCACCGAGGTTTTGCAACTGATCCCGGAACTGCCCGCATCGGCGTCCGAGATGGTGGACCAGGTCCAGTCCGCTAACCGACTGGAGTATCTGATTGCATCGAACCTGCCGATCACGACCGAAGAAAAGATGCAGATCCTCGGCATGGCTGACGTGGCCGACGCGTTGCGCATGACCTTGAAGATCCTACATCACCACCTGGAGGTGCTGCAGGTCACGCAAAAGATCAACACCGAGGTCAAAGGTGAACTGAACAAGAGCCAGCGCGAGTACGTGCTGCGCCAGCAGATCAAGGCGATCCAGAAGGAACTGGGCGAACTGGAAGACGACGGCGACGTCTTGGATGAGATCCAGGAAAAAATCACCAAGGCGAATCTGCCCGAGGAAGTCCGCAAGGTCGCCGATAAGGAACTGCGCCGCCTGCGCGCGATCCAGCCATCGTCGCCCGAGTACACCGTCGCCAGGACCTACCTGGAATGGATTTGCGACCTGCCGTGGTCTGTCACGACTACCGACAATCTGGACGTGAACCACGCGCGCAAAGTGCTCGACGAAGACCATTACGACCTGGATAAAATCAAGAAGCGCATCCTCGAGTATCTTGCCGTTAGCAAACTGCGCAACAACTTGAAGGGTCCGATTCTCTGTCTGGTCGGCCCGCCCGGGGTAGGCAAGACATCCCTTGGACAGTCGATCGCCCGTGCATTGGGCCGCAAATTCGCACATGTGTCG
>CAZHDQ010000631.1:0-2233 GCA_964531595.1 uncultured Anaeromyxobacteraceae bacterium | reverse complement strand
CGGGAAGGGGCGGGGGGGGGTGCCCGGAGCGGAGCCGGCCACCCCGACCGGACCCATCACCGGATTGGTGAAACTACGACCGCAGCATGTTCAATGATTTCAAGACGTAAAAATTTGTGACTGTGGATCACGGTAGCGATAATCTAGCTGAGGGCGGCTTCGACGCATCTGGTTAGACGAACGCCGGTTCAGTGCGGGCACCTGCACTACAAGGCGGCCTCGATGGCGTCGCGAAAGGTCGAGGGCGCGACGCTGGTCTCCCAGCGCTGCAAAACGGTCCCGTCTCGCCCCACGAGCCACTTGGTGAAGTTCCAGTCCACCTTGCCGGCACCGGCAGGCTGGCCCTTCAGCCACGAAAACACCGGGTGTTCGTCAGGCGGATTCACGTTGACCAACCCGAACACCGGGAAGGTCACGCCGTACTGCGCTTCCTTTTCCTTCTGTTTCTCCAACGAGCCCGCTTGGTTCGAGAACTGGTTGCAGTAAAAACCCAGGACTGTGAAGCCTTTGTCCGCAAATTCCGTCTGGAGCGCTGCCAACTCACCGAGTTGGGGTGTATAGCCTCAAGACGCCGCGGTGTTGACGATCAGCACCACCTCACCGCGCCACGTACACATCGGCACCTGCTCTGCGGTCTCGCGGTCAGGCGCGAACAGGGCCCAGAGGCTGCCCAATTCGGGTTCCGGATCGCAGCCGACAGGCAAGCCGGCATCGCGCTCGGCGTCGGAACCCCCATCGATCGCAACCTCGGAAGACGGGTCCATCGCCGGGTCAGGCGAAATATCCGCCAGCAACTCGCCCTCGGGGAGATCGCCAGGTACTTCGGCGTCCGCTTGCGCGTCTGCTAGCGCGTCTGATTCAACGGCCTTATCCAGCCCGACGTCAGTCGCGACGACCGGCGTGTCAAGCACCACGATGTCCCCTGCCCCGCCCACATCGCCCTTGCACGACAAGGTCGCCAGCCCCAGCGCGGCGACTGCCACAACGATCGTCCAGTTCCATGTTCGCCAAAGACACGTTCGCATGCGAGTTCTCCCTCCACGTCAGTCGATGCCAAGCCGGGATTGTTCCCGAAGTGCTGCCAAATCGTCAATCAAGATTTCATGGGATTCGACGTGCCTGGATGATCCACTGGTCGCAAGTGTCCGGGCCTATCGGCCGATGACGCGTCACCTCGAACGGTAGTTCGGTCAGCAGGGCTAGTACCGGGGCCGAATCCCAGTTGCGCAGGTGCTGGAAGCCGCCGGCCGCGATGCCGTGGCTCATGTCCGCCTGTCGCCGGGTCCGGACCAGTGGAAGCGCCAAGGATTCGATCAACGTCAGCGTCCCGCCGGGCTTCAGGACGCGCGCCAGCACGGCGAGCGCCGCGGCCGGGTCGATAAAGTGGTTCAGGCTGCGGATCGCGACGGCGTGGTCAAACGAGGATGGCGCGCCGGGAAAAGACTCGATGCCACCGACATGCACAGGCAGGCCAAGGGCCGCACCGACAGCCACAGCCGCCGGATCCGGGTCCAACCCCAGCAGTCGAAGGCGCCCGTCACGCACCCGGTCCATTGCGTCAGACAGGTAGGGCACCTGGCCCATACCTACGTCCAGCACGTCCCCTTCCAGCGATGCAACGAACCCGCGCAACCATGATTCGTCCTCTTCGAAGAACGAGCGCGGCGCCGGCGCGTAGCATCCGCAGCACGTAGGCAGGTCGGGGCATGATCGGCACGTGTCGGACCGCACCAGTTGCACAACATCGGTCGCAAATTCGTCGATCGACGGCTTGCCGGACACGTCGCGGTACAACTGGCCGCACCCATGGACCACGTGGCGAATCTGGGTTTCATCGAAATCGTGGGTGTCGGTGCGGGCCAGAACGAAGCGGCCTTCCAGGAACAGGATCACGACGCGGCTGCTACCGGCCCTGGCCAGGCCCAGGTCGGCAGCGGTACAGCAACTGGGGTCCAGCACGAAGCCGTCCACAACGCGAAACGGCACGTAGTCGAACGAGTTGGAGCGCCCCTCGGACGCCGGCAGCCCGGTCACGGCCCCTCCGGATACGGGTCCAGTTCGCCGTCCCCAAAACGTTCCAGGTAGTCGCGACGCAGCCCCTGGCATTCCCCGTTTCGGTAACGGCACGTTTCGCAGCGCGGCGTGTAGGTATTGGCGCTGATCGACGATTCCCACAAAAAGAAGCGCGATCCGGGCGTCACGACCAGCACACGGTCCTCGCGCAGGTCGCGAA
>CAZHDQ010000630.1:0-2254 GCA_964531595.1 uncultured Anaeromyxobacteraceae bacterium | reverse complement strand
GGAGCGCACGCTTCTGCAGCGCCCGTAACTCAGCCGTGGTCATGCCGTCGGGGACCCAAATCGGCTCGACGTCGGCAAAGCAAATGTACTGGGAGTAGCGGGCCCAGACCGAGGGATCGACGCTGCCGTCGGGCCGGACCCCTGTGTCAATTTCGCCGCGGGCGGCCATCTGGTCGAACAGTGGCGAGCCTGGGAATGGCGTGAAGATGCTGAACTGTGCCATGTCCAGCGGCAGCGAGCAGGCGAGCCGAATCGTTTCGAGCGCCTCTTGGCGGGTCTCCCCAGGCAACCCCAGGATGAAGAGCCCCTCAACCCGAATGTCCGAGTTGCGCTTGATTACCCGGACTGCTTCCTCCGCCTGGGCGATCTTGAAACCCTTGTGGACGCTGTCCAGTACGCGCTGGGAGCCACTTTCGATCCCCAGGCTCAAGTCGAAGCAGCCAGCCCGTGCCAACGTCCGAACCAGATCGGCGTCCACGTGGCGAACGTGGGCAGGACCTCCCCAGCGAATTGTCAGGCCGCGGCGCAAGTATTCTTCACAGATCGCCTCGATCCGTTTCCGGTCTGCCAGGAAGAGCGGGTCGTCGATGAAGACGTACGACGTCCCCTCCTGCCGTTCCAGCATCTCCATTTCGTCCACGACGCGGGTCGGGCTGTTGTAACGAGGCTTGCGGCTGCCATGCACCACGCAGAACGTACATCGGTGCGGACAGCCCCGGCTGGTGACCATCGTCTTGGCCTTTTGATCCCGGCGCGGGACGAATGGTTGGTTGCTAATGCGACCCAGGCCGTACCATTCTTGGCGGACGAGGTCACGTGCGGGAAAGGGGAGCGCAGCCAGGTCGTCAACCTGCCCAGGTGGGTCGTTGCGCACCACGCGGCCTTCATCGTCGCAACAGGAGATGCCGGACAGATCCCGGAAATCCAACCCCGCTTCCAACCGGGCGACCAGGGCAGCCAGCACGTGCTCGCCCTCGCCGTGGACTACTGCGTCGCAGCATCCATTCTGAAGGTACTGGGCAGCAAAAACCGATGCGTGGATATTTCCCAGGACGACCGTCGTACCAGGATGCCGTCGCTTGATCTTCTGCCCGAGGGCAAAGACCTGGGCGCCGTTGCACGTGAGGGTCGAGAAACCCACGACTTCGGGTGGATCCGCGTCGATAAGTGCCAGGACCTCGGACGATCCAAGTTCCTGGGCATGTGCGTCCATCACGGCCACTCGGTGTCCCGCCTCCCGGAGCACCGCGGCCATATAGAGCAGCCCCAGCGGTTCGTATTTCTGGATGAATTCCTTGCCAACGCCGAGCATTTGTTCCAGCTCGTCGGGCGGATTTACAAGCAAAACGTGCAAAGCAACAGCCTCGCCAGAGGTCCACAAGTCCTTAGTGATCCGCTGCAAAGAAGTCAACCGTGTGGCGGAATTCGGAATCCGTTACCTACGCCGGCCACGCGCACCACAACGCCTTCTGGCAGGGTCGCGGTCGAGTCTATTCCCCAGGGGAATGCGCGTCCACTCCGGCCCCAGAGCGATGCTCGGAAACCAGTTCGTACAGATTCAGCCATTCGTCCTCGCCCAGTCGGATGGAACGTGGACGGTACAGCCGCCCGAAATCGGGATCGGCCAGAACGTCGGCCTCTCGCGCCAGGATCGCCCGGTTGCGGTAGGGAATGAACGGCTCTGCCGCCGGGTCACGGGGCGCGGGCGTAACGTCGATGTTGCCCAGGAGCAGGTAGGTCGGCCGACGAGACACCACATATTGACCGTCGTGTTTTTCGTGCCCCGCCCAGCCTGTTCCCATGGAGGGCATCTGGCGCCGGGCGATGTGGGCGTCGGTCAGGCCGACCATGTCGATGGCAGGCAGCCCCGAATAGTACGCCACGGCGCCGATGGGCACTGCCGCGAGCGAGGCGTCCGGCGGCGCGTCCCGACGTAACGCAAGGCCAACACGCGTCCATCGAGGCACCTCGACGTCACGCTGGAAACGGAAGTTTTCGTAATGCGGCGGGATGCGCGGCTGCGATGCGACCGCGACCGCAAGCACGCAAAGTGCCACAACCGGAACCAGTATCGCGGCGACACGGCGGCCTTTCGATACCCCCGCACCAGACCCGACGACCGCGATCCGCCCCGCCACGGCGGCCTGCAAGGCGACCAGCAGGGGCAGCGGCGTAATGGCGAAACGATACATCGGCAAGCCGTCCCCACCGACCCAGACCACCCCGGCCCACAGCAATGAAACCAGCCCAGAGA
>CAZHDQ010000629.1:0-2262 GCA_964531595.1 uncultured Anaeromyxobacteraceae bacterium | reverse complement strand
GTAGAAAACGCCCAGTTTTTCATAGTCCTGCATTCTTCCTCCTCCAATTTCGCCGGAACGGTCGGGCCATTATATGCGTTCGCCGACGGCGTGGCATCTTAGGTTTCCACGGGTAATCGTCGGTAAGTGCCAGATTTTCCATCCCCGCGGCAACAAGATGAAGACCAGAGTCACGATCAGGTCTGGAAGCTGGGCTGCACGCTTGACACCCCGCTCAGGCCGCGCAATGCTCCGGCCAGGCAATCGGGGCAAAGCATCTCGAGGGTGGGGCCGGTGGAGACGTCACACAACAAGGACAAGCCGATTATGCTGGCCTTGCTGGGCCGCCACGCGTTGGCGACCTTGACCGCCATGCTGCTGGTGATGGCGACGGTGGGCATCGCTCGGGCGGAAGTCGACTGGCCAAAGCCCGCGGGCTTCGTAAATGACTTCGCGAACGTGCTGACGACCGAACAGGCCGCCGAACTGGACCAGATCGCAAAGGACCTGAAGGCAGGCAACGGCGCTGAACTGGCGATCGCTATCGTCCCGGCCACCGATCCGCTGGACCCAAAGTCCTACGCGGTCGAATTGTTCGCAAAGTGGGGCGTCGGCCGCAAGGGCAAAGACGACGGCGTGTTGGTGCTGTTGGCGATGGCCGAGCGGCGGATCGAGGTCGAGGTTGGCTACGGGTTGGAAGGCGTGCTGCCCGACGGACGGGTCGGCCGCATACTGGACGAATTCGCGGTCCCGCACTTCCGCGAGGGCCGGATGGGCGAGGGCCTTGTAGCGGCTGCCCAGGCACTGGCGAAGGCCGCCGCCGGGGGCGAGGGGGCCGATGCGATCGGTGCTGCCCCGACGAGTGCCCCAGACACGGGCTTCCCCGGTGGGGCGCTGGCCTTTACCCTGACGCTGCCGGTCCTGATCCTGCTAGCGACGGTCCTGAAGAAACCGATGATGCTGATGACCGGCACAGTCGGCATTCTGGGCGGTCTGTCGGTGTTTGGGCTACTAGGCGGTTTAATCGGGCTGTCGCTGGGGATGCTGCTCGGTTACTTTCTGAAGGTGTCACCGGGCGGACCTGGCGGGGGAACCGGCGGTGGAGGCTTCGGACGGGGCGGCTTCGGTGGCGGCGGTAGTTCCTCCGGGGGCGGTGGTTTCGGAGGCGGCCGCAGTGGCGGCGGCGGAGCGGGTCGTGGCTGGTGATTTCGGGGCGCTCGCAGTGGCGCCTGGAGGCGAACGATGAAGAATCTACTGATCGGTGTGGGTGTACTGGTCGCTATCGTCCTGGTGGCAGTCTCCTATTACAACGGACTGGTAGTCCGTGACGAGGGCGTCAAATCGGCCTGGGCGCAGGTCGAGAACCAGATGCAGCGGCGTTACGACCTGGTCCCGAACCTGGTATCCACGGTCAAGGGCTACGCCACGCACGAAAAGGAAATCTTCACACAGGTTGCCGAAGCTCGGGCAAAGCTGGCCGGGGCAGGCTCCGTCAACGAGAAGGCGGCAGCCGCGTCGCAGATGGAAGGCGTACTCGGCCGACTGCTGGCAATCGCCGAAAACTACCCGGACCTCAAGGCATCCGAAAACTTCCGAGCCCTCCAGGACGAACTGGCCGGCACAGAAAACCGGCTGGCAGTCGAACGCATGCGCTACAACGAGGCGGTCAAGGACTACAACGTCCGAGCGCGCTCGTTCCCGACGGTGTTCTTCGTCCGGATGATGGGATTCGACGCCGAGAAGGTGTTCTTCCAGGTCGCAGACGAGGCGGCAAAGCAGGCCCCGAAGGTCGAGTTCTGACGGGCGCCGCCACGCAGAAATCCGTCTTATCGGCAATTCATCGCAACACGTCACGCGACAGGAACAACTGGCGTCGATGCCGTCGATTTTTGCAGCCGGGTCCAATTGCCCTACAATCCGGGCGTCTGTGCGAGAGTGCCCACATGTGGACGGTCGTGCTGCTTCTGGCCTCGAATATATTCATGACTGTGGCTTGGTACGGGCACCTCAAGTTCAGGGGTGCCCCACTGTGGATAGCAGTGCTCGCGTCCTGGGGCATCGCCTTCTTCGAGTACTGCCTGCAGGTGCCCGCGAACCGCATCGGATACGGGGTGTATACCGCGACGCAACTGAAGATCATCCAAGAGGTCTTGAGTCTGACGGTGTTCGTCGGGTTCGCCTGGATCTACCTGGGTGAGCGCCTGCGCTGGAACACGATGGTATCGTTTTCACTGATCGTGGCCGCGGTTTTCTTCGCCTTCGCGTTCCCGGAAAAGGTCGCCT
>CAZHDQ010000628.1:0-2266 GCA_964531595.1 uncultured Anaeromyxobacteraceae bacterium | reverse complement strand
TGAACGGTTTGTCGTGCGGCACGTAGACGCGGACGCCCGACTCGTAGATCATGCAACCGGTCTTGTTGTCGGACTCGGGCGCCCAGAAGCGGAGGCAGTGCGCCCCCGGGGCGAACTTCGACACGCGCCCGGGCCACCTGCGCTCGACCTCCTCTGCCACCTTCTCGAACGGTATGTTGTACGAGCGGACAGTCTTCTTTTCGGTCCGCGAATACAGTTCGTAGTCCCACCAATTGATGAGGCTGACCGGGATCGGGCGCCCGCCCGGGACCGGCGTCCAGTTGCGCCCGATCTCGAAGTAGGTCGTCATGTCGAAGGACGCCTTGTCGAGGTCGGCGAACATCTTGCCCGCCTTGACCCGTGCGCCTATGACGGCCAGAAGCTGGGCACCGTGGCTCTTGTCCATGATGGAGACTGGTCTCTCGAACGTCCAGATCAGACGGGGCTTCCCGCCGCGCGAGGTCGCGATCCACTCCGGCAGCATGGCGTCCGGCGGGACCTTCTTGAGCAGAAGGTCCAGCGGATTGTCCGGCGGTATTCCGTCGTAGTCCGCCACCAGCGCGTGGATGGCTACCGGGGGGTTGCTCTCGGTCACGCGGAGCCCGGGTACCAGCCCTTCGACACCCTTGATGAACCTGTGCACAGTGTCCGGACTGCGCTCCCAGATCAGGAAGTCGGGCTTTTCAAGATGATACGGCGCCTTGGATTCGTACTCCCACGGCCGCTCCATGGAGTGGACAACAGGGGAGATGAGATTCTCCAGTGCAAAGAACATTGTGTCTCCTACTTGCCGTAGCGGTCCAGAGGCCCGCCATCGACGGTGAGCGGCAGTCCGCGGGCCCATGTGCGGGCGACCACGCCGTCGCAAAGAATGCGCGGGATCTCGCGGCAGGCGAGTTCGACCTCGCCGTCAGGAACCTCGAATATGACCTCGTCGTAGCACGACCAGAGCCACGGCCAGCCGGGGTGCTCGTGGCACACCTCGACCGCCGCCTGCGTCATGATGTCGCGGGCCGTGGACTGCGTGACGTGCTGTGCCAGTATGCCGCCCCACAGCGGAAAGTCGCTGTTCCCGTGGGTCAGCGCGGCGAACATCTGCACCCGTGCCTCCGAGGTCTCCACACCGGTCTCTTCATCTTTGACCTTGCGGAAGACGACCTTCGTCTTCGGGTTGAAGTACCGCTTGACACGTCCGGACGGCAGCTTGACGCTGTACTCGTCCTGCTTCAGCACCACGGCCCTCATGAAGTCGTCACCCATCCTCCGCCAGAACTGGCACACGGGCCGGTTGGCCTCGCGCCATTGGTCGGTGAGCTCCTTGGCCTCGTCGTACGTCAGCTTCGTCTTGCCGTGGCTCTTGGCCTCGGTCTGGTCCCGGAACTTCCGGTGGCCCATGCCGAAGCCATGTGCCAGCACGACCGACTTGATCAGGGCGTACTTGTCCGTGTGCTTCCATGCGTGGATTTTCTCGTCCGTATCTACATCTTCCGGCTTCGCCCAGCCGATGAGAATGGCGTAGGCGATGTAGATGTTGCCGCCCGTCTCGCGCATCTGGTCGAGCATCTTGTGGTGACCCGCCAGCCAGAGGATGGTACGCGCTTCGATCTGCCCGAAGTCGAAGTTGACGAACTTGTATCCATCACGGGGGATGATCGTGCCGCGCAGGTCGACGCCGAACACCGGATCCTTGGGCAGGTTGAGTGGGTTGAAGATCGAGACCTTGCCCTTGGCCCCCGACTCGTCTTCTGCACCGGAAGAGTTGCGCCCGGTATGCGCCCCGTAGTATTTCAACGAGAACCGCAGGATGTCCTTGTCGTCAGCGGACTTGAGCATCGTCTCCAGTCTCGCGATATGCGGGGTGAGCGACGCGTGGTCGAGCCGTGCCTGTATGACAGGCCCCACCACCGGATGATCGCGGGTGGACTTCTCCAACTCCATCATCTCTGGAGAATCTTTCTTGTAGGTGGTCGGCGGCGTGATGCCGTTGGCGCGCAGGAAGCGAGACAGAGAGGGTAGTGAACCGGGCCTCGCTGGCTTCTCATCCGGGTCCTCGGGGTTCACCCACGGTAGCAGAAGCTCTGCCGCGTCTCGCAGCTTGACGAGCTTGTCGAGAGATTCCTCGACGGTCTTCCGGTCGATACGCACCCCATACCAGCACGCCTCGCGGTTGATGCGCGAGGCCTCGCGTTCCCATTCCGGCCAGAGATGGTTGTCGTCCATCCAGAACCGGTAGCAGGATCGGGCATCGTCGCCGGCGTACTTGATC
>CAZHDQ010000627.1:0-2272 GCA_964531595.1 uncultured Anaeromyxobacteraceae bacterium | reverse complement strand
CCACCCCGACCGGACCCCTCACCGGATTGGTGAAACTCCGACCGCGGCATGATCATGATTTCGAGATGTAGAAAATTGTGACGGTGGATCACGAATTGCGAGGGCAGCCTTTCAGGCGCGGCACTCGTGAACCGGAACAGCCGATGGCCCAAGGAAGGGCGTCAGTCTACCGTCCCATCCTGGAGCAAGATGTGGGCACGGGCCAACGCCTCCGGCGGGCCGACAAGGTAGATGGTATCCCCCTCCTCCAGGGGCGTTTCCGCGTCCAGACCTTCGACCCGGGCGCCGCCACGACGCGCGCCCAGCATCAAGGCACCGGTCACGCGGCGCAGTTCCAGTTCGCGGACCGACCGGCCCAGCGCATGGCAACCTGGGCGGACCAGGAACATCTCGACACGCAACTCGGACAGTTCAGGAAAAGTACCCCCCGGGTTGTGGCGGGCAATGCCGTCACGTTCGCCAAGATCCATACGGGTACGGGCCTCGGATACATGCTGGGC
Source organism: uncultured Anaeromyxobacteraceae bacterium (assembly GCA_964531595.1). Classification (GTDB taxonomy): domain Bacteria; phylum Myxococcota_A; class UBA9042; order DTJE01; family DTJE01; genus DUVQ01. The sequence continues at coordinate 1,772 of CAZHDQ010000627.1, read as the reverse complement.
GACATCTGCCCGCGGTAGTCCGATCCTGGCCAGCACGCGCACCAGCATCTCGATGCCCGCCTCGACTTCCTCGGTCACGACCTCTGTGGCCCCCAGCGCCATCAACGCCTGTCGTTCGGCGAAGTACCTGGTGCGCACCAGCACGGGAACGTTCGGCGCACAATTGCGGGCAGTAGCGATCCCGCGCCGTAGGGCCGCCGGGTCGTTGATTGTAAGGACCAGCGCACGGGCGGCGGACAGGTTGGCATGACGCAACGCCTCGGGGCTGGCGACATCTGCGTAAAACACTGGCTCACCGGCAGCCTGGGCGCGGCGGACCGTTTCCGCGTTCAGTTCCAGCACCAGATGGGAAATACCAGCTTCGCGAAGGGCGTTGATCAGGACTCGGCCCGCAATACCGTATCCGGCGACGACGACATGGTCCGACATCGCCTCTGCATCTTCCCGGGCATCCTCTTCGTCGATGCCCTTCGCGCCCAACAGGCGTTCCAGGGGACGCAGCAACCTCTCGCCCGCGCTCATCCGTGGCGCCGCCGACACGATCATCGGCGTCAGGAACATCGACAGGACACCGCCCGTCACGACTATGGATAACTCGTGCCTGGTGATCAACCCCACCGTGACGCCCATGCCTAGCAGAACGAATCCGAATTCGCCGAACTGGGCGAGGCCAGCACCTGCCATCATCGCCGCGCGGGCCGGAAACTTCATCACCAGGGCCGAAAGGGTCGCAATCACCCCCTTGACCACCACCAGGAACAAGAACACGCCCAGAACCACAACGGGGGCGGCGATCAGCACGCGGATGTCGAACATCGTCCCCAATGAAATGAAGAACAGACTGGCCATCATGCTTCGCAACGACATCGTGTCGCCCAGCGCCCGGTGCTGGTATTCCGTGTCGGCCAGTATCAGTCCCGCCAGAAAGGCCCCAAGCGCCAGCGACAGGCCGGCCAGCGACGTCAGCCACGCGGTCCCGGCGCAGATACCAACGATGGCCATCAGGAAGACTTCGCGACTGCGGGTGGCTGTGACCCACTTGAAAATAGGGGGGAGCAACCAGCGGGCAGCGGCTAGGGTCCCCGCGACCACCAGCCCGGCCTTACCCACGGCGGCCAACAGTGCAAGACCAGGGGCTTGGGTGTTCTGGCCGGCCAGGATCGGGACAACCATCACCATAGGGACAATGCTGAGGTCCCCAAAAACCTGGGTACCGATGATGAACCGTCCATGGGGCGAATCCAGTTCGCCACGGTCGGACAGCACCTGCAAGATGATAGCGGTGCTGGACATCGCAAATACGAATCCGAAGAACACGCCCCGGCTGCCCGACTGCCCCATCAACATCAGCAGGCCAGCCGTCGCCGCGATCGTCAAACCGACCAACATCCCGCCACCGATGGCGACCAACCGAGCGATCCGGCGGATCCGATCCATCGAGAATTCGAGTCCGATCGTGAACAGCAGCAGCACCACGCCGATCTCGGCCAGCACTTCCAGGGTATCCATGTCGGTGAGCAGGCCGGCGCCGAACGGTCCAGCGATGGCACCAGCCAGCAACAGGCCGGCAGTCGTGGGCAGGCGCACCTTGGACAGCAACGCGGCGGTAACAACCGCGACGCCTGCAATCACGAACATCTGCTGGAGAACTTGCTCGACGACCATCGGCGGGAGCATACCCCAGAAACGGGCAGCTTCCCAAGCCTGCAATAGCCCCCAATCCACCTGGGTCGAGCGTACTCCTCTCGGGACGGTCTTTGCGACGTATACGG
>CAZHDQ010000626.1:0-2274 GCA_964531595.1 uncultured Anaeromyxobacteraceae bacterium | reverse complement strand
AAATCGGTCAGCATGAATGCCCCGAAGGCCAGGGCCGCCAGCAGCATCACGGGATCACGAGCCAGGCCTCCCGTTCCCGACAAGTCGTTGAACGCGAAGGAAAAAGACGGGTTTCCTCCAGGCAGGATGACAATCAACAGCACCAGGAACAGGGCCGGCTCGGCCATCGCCGCAAAGGCGGCCTCGCGGCTGGCGCCCATGCCTTCAAACGAGGACCCTGTGTCCAGGGCCGCAAGCATCGTGGCGAAGCGGGCCAGCGCCAGCAGTCCCGTGAATACAAAGACATCCCCTGGAAAAGCCAGGGGCGCCTGGACGCCTGCCAGCGGCACGAAAAGGGATGCCAGTCCCGTGCAGGCCAGGGCAACGATGGGGCCGGCCGCGAAAATGGGGGTGGTGGTCCGGCTGTAAACCGCGCCCTTTTGCAGCAGTTTGAAAACGTCGTACCAAGGTTGCAGAAGCGACGGGCCGATGCGGCGGGCCGCCAGCGATTTGACTCGCACGATCAGGCCGAGCAGCGTCAGCGGTCCCAGGACCAGCAGCACTATGTGCAGCAGCACGTCACGCATCGTTGCCTCAGGGCATCCGGACCTGCCACAACAGCAGGGCCACCAGGGTCACCAGCACATAGACCAGATAGGAAGGGACGTCGCCGCGTTCCAGGCGGACAATCCGCTCGAATCCGCGGATCGTCGCCCGCACCAGGGGCGCCCAAAATCTGTCCGCGGCCCAGTCTCCCAGGTGGTGTCGATAAACGGCCCGACCAGGGAACGGTCCCTGGGGTGCGATGCCATCGATTCGGGAGTCCATCAGGAAGTGAGCAGGCGTCAAAACAGGGTCCGCGAACGACGGTGCTGTGTACTGCATCCGGGGCGTGGGGGATTCGTAAGCGCAACCCCAAGTGGCGGCGCGTCGCACGACCCGGCGCGACAGCAGGACCCGGCGGATCAGCGCCAGCAACAGGATCGACCCCACCAGGCCCAGCGCAATCCAGGGAATCAGTGCCAGGGCGGCAAGTACATACGGAGGCAGCGCTGCGGCAAAACCTAGGGAGGCCATTGCCCGGACTGCCAGCCAAACGAACGGCAGGGGCCACAGGCCGATGACCAGACACAGCAGGGCGCCCGCTCCCATTGCAGTGGGCATGGCGCGGCCCGACTCGCAAGCATCCGTGGCGCATTGGGACCGGGGTTCGCCCAGGAATGTAATGCCGAATGCCTTGACGAAGCACGCCGCCGCCAAGCCGCCGATCAGGCCCAGGATGGGCAGCACGGCCAGAGCCCACAGACGCAAGGATGATGGTAGTGTGGTCGCCCCAGCGAACGCGCCCATAAAGAGCAGGAATTCGCTGGCGAAACCGTTGAACGGCGGCAGGCCCGTGATGGCCGCGGAGCCCGTAAGGAACGTGGCACTGGTAACGGGCATGCGTCGTGCCAGGCCCCCCAGTTTGTCGAAGTCCCGGGTTCCGGTCGCGGCGAACACCGCACCCGCGCCCTGGAACAGCAGTCCCTTGAACAGCCCATGGTTCAGCACGTGCAGCAGCGCGCCCGCGAAGCCCAGCGCGGCGACGGTGCCATTGGCTTGGGACAGGCCCAACAGGCCCAGCCCCAGGCCCAGGGCGATGATGCCCAAGTTTTCGACGCTGTGGTAGGCCAGAAGGCGTTTCAGATCGTGCTGGGCCAGCGCGTGCAGGACTCCGCCAATACCAGAGATCGCGCCGATCCCCAGCAGCACCAACCCCCACCAGATGGGCGGCGTGCCCAGAAAGGTCAGGATGCGCAGCAGGCCGTAAATGCCCAGCTTGATCATTACACCGGACATCACCGCAGACACATGGGAAGGCGCGGCGGGGTGGGCTTCAGGCAGCCAGACGTGCAGGGGCCAGAAGCCGGCCTTGGTGCCGAATCCGACCAGGGCCAGGACGAAGCAGGCGGCCGCTATCCCGGTGCCTGGCGCCCCGGCCGACCGGATCGCGTCGAACCCGGTGCCGCCGCCGTGAGCCGCCAGGATCATGAACATCACGAATAGGAACACCACCCCCAGTTGCGAGGCCAGAAGATAGATCAGTCCGGGCCGCCCGGAAGACTGACCTTCGGCGGTGACCAGGAAGAAGGATGCCAAGGTCATCAGTTCCCAGACCAGCAGGAACGTTACGACATCCCTGGCCAAAACCACGCCTGCCATCGCGGCAATCAGCAGGGGATACCAGGCAGCGACGGCAGCAGACCTCAGCGGGCCGCCAATGCGGGCCACGTATCCGGCACCGAAAATGGCACC
>CAZHDQ010000625.1:0-2282 GCA_964531595.1 uncultured Anaeromyxobacteraceae bacterium | reverse complement strand
CATCTGGCTGACCGACGACCGCTCGGAATTCGTGCAGGCGTTCTTCCACATCCCGCGCGGCGACTTCACAGCCGAGGCGGCGATGGGCGGCAAGCGGTTCGCGATGAAGGGCGCCGGCTACGTCGATCATATGGTCAACAATCGGCTCAGCAGCGAATGGTCCGACCACTGGTGGACCACCCGTTTCTTCGCCGCCGACCACACTGTCGCGTTCTGGGGATTTCGGATGCGCGGGAAGTACGGCGGGAAGACGGTCTTTCGCAGTCTGGTCACCGACCGGAGCCGGGTGCTGACCTTGACGGACCGCCTGAAGGTCAAAGGGGAGGAACCCGTCCGGGACCCAAAGATCAAGGGCCGAAAATACGACACGAAATACCAGTTGTCGCTGGAACGAAAGGGGCTGAAGCTGGAGGGCGACCTGGTATCGCGGCGCTTGCACGACCGAAACGCAGTGGTCGAACGGCTCCCCTGGGCCCAACGCAACATCGCCAAGATGGTGGCTGGCAACCCCGTAATCTACAGGATGGAAGGGGACGCAAACCTGGTGCTAACCATCGGGGGACAGGAACCGGCGACGCTGACCGGAACGGCTTTGATGGAATCTATCGTCAACTGACCGCCACTGGCGGCACGCAGACCGTCGGCCCCCAACCCTCCCGCGAATTACCCCGTAAACTGCGACGAGCGCACGTCAAAGGTCGGCTGCCAGCAGCAGGCGCTCCGCCAGTTCCAGCAGGTCCACCGGCCAGTATGTGCGGTCACGCGGGTGGCGCGTCGGCGTCCCTTCCAACGGACGGCAACTGAGCACCAGGCATCGCCAGCGCCCAGGGATCGCTTCCCGGCCATGCACTGCGCCCAGCAACGCACCGGCGATTGCGCCGTTCGTGTCGGTGTCGCCGCCGGCCGCTACCGACGCAATCACCCCCTGCTCGGCATCCGGCGCATGCAGCAACTGGAAAAACGCGTTGTGCAAGGCCAGGCGCACCCAGCCCATGTGCGTCATGTAGTCCGCAGGCGGCCCATTCGCGGCGGCTTCAAGGTCATCCCGGATCGGGGACCCTGGACGCGTTCGCCCGAAGGCCCGTTGCCAGGTGTCCCGGGGAGACAACCCCTCGCGCACAGCCGCCGCAATCGCCACGGTGAATACTTCCGCAGCATCCAGGCACACCGAGTGAGGATGTGTCAGCGCAGCGTCGGCGCGTGCGGCCGCGGCGACTTCGTCATCGGTTCGTGAGGCGCCCCAAACACCCAGCGGCGCGATGCGCATCAGCGAGCCGTTGGCCTGACTTTCCCGGTTGGCGGCGGCCATCGCGAACGCCGCGGCTCGTCCAGCCCTCAGATCGCCATCGGTAACAGGCCCTAGCGCGCTACGTGTCGTGCTGCCCACGTCGAAGGCCGGGGTTCGCAGCCACGCGACGTAAGCTGCGGCCGCGGATTCGGGGACGTACCCACCCCGGGCAACAATCGATCGGGCCAGCGCCAGCGCCATCTCGGAGTCGTCGGTCGGCTGGCCAGCCAGCAGGTGCCAGGTGCCGCCGTCCGACAGGTCAGCCACGCCCCCGGGATGTGCTGCCGCGATGCTGTCGGCGGACTGGAATTCCACTAATGAGCCCAGACTGTCGCCCGCGACCTGGCCCAGCAGGCACCCCTGAGCGCGGGACAAAACGACGGGATCGCGCACGCAGCGACCGGACTCCAGGGACACCAGACCACCGTGACCTGGCGGTGTCCTGGGAACACGAAGCACGGCCGCCCAATCGCGCCCGGCCAGGTCGCTGCAGACCGCCTTGCCCCCTCCGAAGCACCACGAAACACGGCTGTTCGCGTCGGGGCCATAACGGACCGGACGCCCCCGCTCGTCCCACAGGTCGCCCCCAACCGCCCGCAACAACGCGTGGCCCGCCGCGTAGTCCCAATCCCCGGGGCCGTTGAGCGACACGGCAGCGACCGCGTCTCCCGCAGCGACCAGCGCCAGACGCCAGGCGATGCTGGGCCGCGTCAGGAAACGGGCCGGCGCCACGGCTGCGGCATTTTCGGTCGATGCCCGATCGCCCGACTGGGACACGATCACGACGTCCTCGGGCCCGAGGGCGGGCGAAAACGGCGCGCGTTCCACGGGCAGGCCGTTGCGCAGCAGGGGACCACAACCTTCGGCCCAGGCGAACAGGTCGCCGTTGCCGTCGGGCGCAACCGGGGCGAACACCACACCCAGAACCGGCAGCCCACCGCGAACGGGGGCGATCGAAACCGCCGAACCGCGCACCCCCCGCAGGCACGAAACG
>CAZHDQ010000624.1:0-2285 GCA_964531595.1 uncultured Anaeromyxobacteraceae bacterium | reverse complement strand
CTGCGGGGCGGGGGAAGCGTCCCCTTCGTAGAGGTCCAGGATCTTTTGGACGGTGTCGCTCGCCCCGACGAACTCGCAGTGCGCCCCGGCGGTCTGGAGGTCCCACTTGACCTGAACCAGCAGCGCCATCGCGCCACCGTCGATGGAGTCCAGCCCCGAGAGGTCGAATGAAACGTCGGACCGGGTCGTGGCCGGGAGTTCCGCCTGCAACCGGTCCCACAGGGCCCCGCCGTCCGCGAAGGTCAGGGCACCTTCGAGGTGCACCTCAACAGCGCCCCCGTCCGACGAGGCGCACTCGATCCGCCAGGTCGGTTCGATCGATGGCTCCGGATCCTTGCTCATGACGCTTTCCTCTTCCAAACAGGCATGGCGGGTCCACGCGCTGCGACAACCGTGCCACGGTGCCGGGGCCCGTCACGGCTACACAAGCGCTACGCAGACCCGGTGCAAACCCATCAGCCTGGCTGACAGGGCAATCAAAGTGATGGAGCGCGGGAACAGCCGGCTACGCGACGGTGGCGGAATCGCGAGTCCGGGCAAATCGCGGTCTGCACGGCACGCGTCTTGCGGTAGTCTGGGTGAAAGTCTAATGAGGAGCCCTCGGTGAATCGGATTCTGCAAGTGTAGTTCGTGCCGGCATTCACGTTCACCGCAGGACCTCGTCCGCTGGGCCGAGGACCTGTACGACGGCAGCAGCGCCGATCTCAAAGCAGTCGGCGGCCCTGGATGATTCGGATCAGGACCACGATAACCGCGATCACCAGCAGGACATGGATGAATCCTCCCATCGTGGTCGACGTCACCATTCCCAGAAGCCACATCACGATCAGCACAACGGCAACGATAGCCAACATACGCACCTCCTTGCAGAAAGCCGCCTCGCACGGAAACTAGAGCCCTACTCGGGCACGGTGATGGTTGTCACCGAGGGGGACGCCGCACCGGTCAAGGTGATCGCACCGGCCCCGGAGGCTCCGGCCAGCACCCGGCCGTTCACGGTCGATCCGTCCAGCACTGTCGCGGTACGGCCGGCCAGGAGGTTCCCGTTCCAGATCGTTCCCGAGCCGATGGTGATGTCCAGGCCGGTCACGAACCAGACGTTTCGGGCGCGGGCGCCGTTGACCAGATCGATGCGCGTCGGCAGAAGCAGGGTGCCCGAGTCGACGAAGGAACTGTCCACCTTGAACAGGAAGACCGCATTGTCGTCACCCTGGGCATCCAGGGTCGCGATTCCCGATGCCTGCAGGCCCAGGGTCGCGTTGTGGTAGACGCCGGGAAGGAAGGTCATGCCGCCCATCTCGTCCCCGGCGATCGGGCCTCGCGTGTCGGCGTTGGCTATCGCCTCGACCCACGCGACGCCCAGGTCGCTGGTGACGGCATTCGCGGTCGCACCGTCGTCAAAGGGGTCGCCGGCAAAGTAGATGGAACCGTTCACGGTCAGCCCGGTGGGACTTGAATAGGTCTTGACCAGGCAGGTCTGCGATGCACCTGCATTCCCGGTGGAATCCATGCACATGGCGTTCGGGAACAGTGCGACATCCCCATTGACCACGGTCACACCGGTCGATGTGAAACCGGCTCGCGATGCAATCCCGAATGTAGCGACCTTTTTCAGATCGATCACGGGAACGGAGGCATCGCCCGGCTCGATGTCGGAAAGGGTGTCCGCGAGCGAGTCCTCGTCCGCGTCAAGGGCCACATCCTTGCCCTGGTCACTCCCTGCGTCGGCCTGCACGTCCAGGACACCGTCGCCCACAGCATCGAGCGGGGAGAATTCGAGCACCTTGCCCCCGCAGGAGGCCAGGCCCGATAGCAGGAGGATCAGGGACAAGGTTCGAGCAGTTCTTGCAGTGGTCATTCGGGACTCCCGGGATTCAGGAAGGAAATGTTCTTCGGGAAGACACAACTACTTCGACTTCCCGTGCGTCGGGGCGGCGGTCTCGTGCATCATGGTCTCTTGCGCCGCGTGGGCCGCGCTCTTGATGGCCTCGGGCACACGCCCGGCGACCTCACGGGCGCTATCGACATACCCGGTGAACTGCCGGCGTGTATCCTGCCCCGATTTGGGTGCCAGGAGCAGCGCTACGGCGGCCCCGACAACCGCACCCCCCAGGGCAGCAAGAACCAGAGCGCCGCCGCCGTACCCGCAGATCCGTTCGTTTTCGTGTCCGCCACTCATGATGATTCTCCTGTTTGGTCATGCGTTCCGGGTTCGTTCGGTCCGCGCATGACGTTTATGAAAGCCGTCACGGCCGGGCCCACCGAGGCCGCGACCAGGGTAGCAA
>CAZHDQ010000623.1:0-2286 GCA_964531595.1 uncultured Anaeromyxobacteraceae bacterium | reverse complement strand
CGACGGACCGTCCAGATTACGGATTGGAAGGGCCGGGGAATTCAATCGATGACGGCCGGCCTGGGGTGTTTCCGGCATCATCTTCGGCCTGTCGGACCCGTTTGAGTAGCATGTCGGCAATGTGCGGCTCGCGGGTTGCACGGATCGCCCGGCGCAGCGCGGCGGCCTCCAGATCGTGGTGGCGCTGGACCCGGAAACGGTCCGCCAAGGTCACCCATCGGTTGGGGTTTGTGGGGTCGGCCAGGGCCGCTGCCAGGTCAGGATCGTCGCCAGGGCGGATGGTTACTGCCGGTGTGTTCGTCGACGTGTCCTGGGCGGGCGTCTGGGGTGTCGACCGCTCGGCGTGGGGGGCGGCGACCGGGTTCAGGTGATCCTCCAGGCGCGGTCCAGGGGTTGCGGGCGGGTCAACGGATTCGCCGGCAGGCAGTGTCCTGGGCGCGGTGTTCGGCAGGCGAGCGACGCGCGGCGTCCGCAAAGGTTCCGACGTGGCAACTGGGGGCGGGTCCAGGTCTTCCAGGGCCGGGATCGCAGGGTACGGCGGTGCATCGTCACCGCGAAGCACGCCCAGCGCAACGACCAAAGCTGCCATCGCTGCCAAGCCGACGATCAGAGCGATGCGGCTGCGCTTCGGTGTCATCGGTTGGCCCAAAAGCCTGGACGACGCCGTGCCAGCAACAGGAACAGAGGGATCAGCAGCCACGATAATGAATCGGTGGGGCCATTGCCGCCAGCCGAGCAGCCGCCGCTCGTGCGCCCCCCGTCGAACTGAACCGCGTCGCCGCCGATGGTGTCACGGCCAGGCGAGTTGACGTCCTGTGTGCCTGCAACGTCCTGGCGGCCTGTCGTGTCGATCGGAACCACGGTATCGACGGTGCTACCCGGGTCGACGGCAACAGGGATGTCTTGGGGCGTAACGCCGTTGTCCTGAAAAGGCTCGATGGTGTCGTCTGGACTCGCTTCCTCGGCGAACGCATCCCGGCTGCTATCCTCGGCAAATGCGTCGGTGTCGGCCTCTTCAGCGAATGCATCGTCCGGCACCGGTTCGACCGTTTCGGGGCCAGGGTCAGGTGTAGTTATGATCCAATTTTCGTCGTTTGTACCGGGCGATTCGCAGCCGGGGTCATCAGGCCAGTCGGTCAGACCGTCGAAATCGTCGTCCAGGCCATTCGAACACGCGGTCGCGCCGATCCGCATAGAAATCGTGTCGTTTGTGTTCTTCCAGGGGTGAGCGCGGACCTTCAGCGGGTAGCGGCCGGGTTCCAGACCCGTCGTGTCCATCGTGCCCTGCCAGACGTTGGGGGCGACCTCGGCCATCGGTAACCAGGTACCGCCGTTGACCTGGAATTCGACAGCGTCGGGTGCTTGCGGGGCGAACACGACCGCCCGCACCGGTGCCTGGGTCCAGTCCGGCGGTACCGAATAGGCGTGGGGATTCCCGCCGCCCAGGCCCGCGTCGGCGGGTGACGAGATCACGATATAGGGCCAGATTCCGGCAGAAAAGGCCCGCATGGAAAGCAGATCATGATCGATCACCCCGATGCCGACGTTGCGGTCGTCCCCCTTTCCCAGTGTGTCGATGTTCAGGTGAAGCGTGCCGTCGTTGTATTTGGACGAGTAGTCGTGGGTATGGCCGTACACGTAAGCGGATGCCTCGTAGACCGACAGGGCGCCCATGAACTCGTCGTGTCCGTATTTCAGGTTGCCTGTGGGGTGGTGTCCGAACACCAAATGCATGTCCGCGTCTGCGTTGGCGTCAAGCGCACCCTGGATGTATGCCAGTTCGCCAGCGTCCAGGCCGGCCCGATCGGCAGGGGCATACGCGCCGTCGTTGGCAGTCGTCGCGACACCCAGGAAATGGTAGACCCCGAAATCGGTCTCGACCCTTACTGAATGTTGCGTTTGGTCGGTGGCGCTGCCCCACAAGGACCATTGTCGGTAGTGGGACATGTCCTTGTCACCGTAATGGTCGTGATTGCCTGGAATATCGACCACCAGGTCGTCCACGGTCCGTCCGGCATCGTCGATGATCTTGCGATAGTCCTTCCACTCGCTTTCCTTCTGGGAAAACGGAATGCCCATTGTGCTCGCATCGGTCAAATCGCCGCAAACCATCGTCAGGCGTGGCTGGATTACGTCGTAGGCGTCCGTCAGCGCCCAGGTGAAGTTTTCAGCAGCGCGAGCCCCAAGCGATCCGATGTGGATATCGGAAATTACCATGAACCAGAGCATGTGGGTCGGATCTGCCGAATAGTGGGCGTACGGTGCCGCCCGGATGGTGCCTGACGC
>CAZHDQ010000622.1:0-2287 GCA_964531595.1 uncultured Anaeromyxobacteraceae bacterium | reverse complement strand
CTGAAAGGCTCCGGCGGTGCGGGCGCCATGCCCGAAGCCCTGGACGCGTACGTCCTTTCGGGCAGCACCTGCGACGGATCCAACTGCATTGCCTGGGGCCACGACACGGTGCAGTTCGAGGCCGTTTCGGGCGAATCCTACTGGCTCTTGATCGATGCGACCGCGTCGGTTGACGAATCTTTCTGGATGGGTTTCGACGCATCCTGGTGCGAAGCCGCCGCGCAATGACGCCACGCATCGGCCGTGTTCTCGCGCGGTCGTGAAATCTTGCCGCTTTCATCAAACGCGCTATCATATCCGCGTACGCATGAACTTGGGGAGGACTCCATGATGTCGCGGATTCCCTTCTATATTGCCGCGTTGTTGGCCTTCGGAGCCTGCGGCGGCGCCACTACGCATGTCGCCCAAAAATCCAGGCCCGTGCAAGCCTCGCAGGAGCAGACGCTGCGGCAACAGTTCGAAACGGCGTACTTCGCGGTCGCATGCATCGCCAACCGCGGCAAGAACCCCACGATGTCCATCACGCCAATGCGACGACCCGCGGATTACCTGGCATCGGTCGAGGGAACGGGAACACCCGTAGAGGCCAGGCTCGTCAAGCTGCTGTCCGACAATGGGTTCCCGGGGATCCAGGCATTCCGCAAGTTGGAAACACGCCTACGCGGGGACCTGGCTTACTGGTCCACCATCGAGCAACGTTTCATCCCTGAACTGGAGCGCTGCCCCAAATGATCCGACCTGCCGATGCGATCCGCCAGCGTGACATCAAGGCCCGGGACGGCACACGGTTGGCGACCTACGAATCCGGCAACGCAAACGGGGCCGTCATGCTGCTGTGCAACGGCCTGGGTGGCAATTTCGGCACGTGGCGCCCCCTCGCGGACTACTTCGCCGATGCGTGGCGCATCGTGTCCTGGGACTATCGCGGATTGTTCGCTTCGGATGCCCCCCAGGACCCGCAGGCCTACGGTATAGACCGGCATTGCGACGACCTCGAGGACGTGATGGCGGCACTGGGGGTGGACACTGCGGTTTTCATCGGCTGGTCGATGGGCGTCCAGGTTGCGTTCGAATTCTACCGCCGGCGGCCCAAGGCATTTTCTGCCCTGATCCAGATCAACGGCACCCATGGCCGTCCCTTCCAAACCGCGTTCCGTGCCGACTGGGTGCGCGCCATCGCCCCGCCGTTCCTGGAAGTGCTGGGACACGCGTCCCCGGTATTCGCTGCGCTGGGTCCACTGGTGGTCGCGACGCGAATCCCGTTGGCCATCGCCAAGGTCGTCGGCCTGGCCAGTCCCACTCTGGACGAGGACGTGTTCCTTAATCTGGCCCGGGATTACGTCCATCTGGACTTCCAAGCCTACGCGCGGATCTTTCGAGCGCTGGGCGAGCATGATACTCGCGACGTCCTGCCGAAGATCCGCGTTCCTACCCTGCTAATCACCGGACAGAACGATCTGTTCACACCCGAGGCACTGTCGCGGCGCATGGCCGACGAGATTCCGAATGCGGAATTGATGGTAGTTAGGGGCGGAACGCACTACACGCCGATCGAGTACCCGATGGTAGTCAACCTGAGGATCGCCAAGTTCCTGCGCGAGCGGTTGGCACCGATCCCGAAGTCCCCGACGGCGCGGGTCAGGAAACCGCGGAAGAAATCCGCTGCGCCAACTTTGCCGGCGTAAACCCGAATTCCACGTCCAGCACCTTCGCCGGCGCGCAAAGTCCAAACCGATCAAGGCCGATGGCGATCCCGTCGCCTCCGATTACCCGATGCCAGCCGATCGTCGTCTGAGCCTCAACCGACACGCGGCGCACGCCTGGCGGCAGGATCGCTTCCTGGACCCCGGCAGGCTGTGCCAAGAACAATTCGACCGACGGCATCGATACCACGCGGACAGAAAGACCGCCCGCGGCCAGCATCGGCGCCGCCGTCACACATGACGAGACCTCGGAACCCGTCGCGACCACCACCAGATCCAGCGTTGGCCGCCCATCGGCGAACCATTCCCCGATCACGCATGCGCCCTGAAGCACCGCTTCAATCCCGGCCTCGGACGGGCGCGGGAACGCCGGCACGTTCTGCCTGGAGGTCACGATGCACACGGGGCCTCGATCGCGCCGCGCCGCATAGGTCCAGGCCGCGGCGACCTCGACCGCATCCGCAGGCCGAAACACCGTCATGCCCGGAATGGACCGCAGCATCAGCAGATGTTCAATCGGTTGGTGCGTCGGACCGTCCTCACCGACGTGGAGACTGTCGTGCGAGAACACGTACGTCACCGGC
>CAZHDQ010000621.1:0-2287 GCA_964531595.1 uncultured Anaeromyxobacteraceae bacterium | reverse complement strand
TGCCCGGCAAAAGAGGGAGCTATGGGTTTTAACCAGAACACGATTAGTTACACGACCTACGAGGTGCTCCAGGCGCCGCCCGACTGGAAGGATGCGGTGGTCGAGGGGTTGCGCCAGGGACGCATTTTCACGATCGATATCGACGCCGGGCGTGACAAGGCCGTGGGCTTCGCGGTATTCGACGATCCGCTGAATACGGATTTCGAAACGGAGCACTGCGTATTTGACCCGCTGGTAGTGTTCGCCTTCCGGATTGACAAACTGACGGTGCCGGCCTCGACGCTGAAGTTGTACATCCGTAGGCGGGTGACCGAAAGCCTGCTGGCGACTCGACGCGAAAAAATGCCCCGCGAAGAGCGCGACGAACTGGCTGAACAGGTCCGGACCGAACTGCTGCGCCGGGCGATTCCCGCCATCACCGCCCATGACGTAGTCTGGGACACCGCGACCGGACGCCTGCGGCTGTTCTCGACATCGGCGGCCGTCTGCGAGGAGTTCCAAGTGCGCGCCCGCGAATTCCTGCAACTGGAACTGCGCGCGATGAACACGGTCGGCGTCCTGGAACGCTACCTGGACGAACGCGATTTGCACGAGGCTTACCACCTGCTGCCCGCGACATTCCTGGCGCCTGGCGCCAACGGGATCGTCCGCCGGAAGGAGGAATTCTGATGCTCGAACTCAGCATGGCGGACAAACTGCGCCGCACCCAGTTCCTGGGCCGCGAATTCCTGACTTGGCTGATGTTTCGGGCCGCACAGGACGACGGCATCTTTCGTGACGAAGAAGGCAACGTGGTTGAAATCTTCTTCGAGCGCTCGCTGACGCTGGATGGCGAAAATCCGGCCCGGGAGATGAGCACGATCAAGGTCGACGAACCGACGCGCTCCGAAGAGGTCATGCTGTCGCTGCGACTGGGCAAGAAGATCAGCCGCGCGCGTATGACGCTGGTAGCCGAGGGCCGCGAATACGCACTGGTGTTGGACGCATCGTCTTTGGCGATGCGATCGATCAAGCTGCCCGACGCGCCGGCGATGGACCCCATGGAAAACATGGTCGAAAAGACCGAATACTGCCGCGACCTCGAGGACGTCATTCACCGACTGTTCGTTCGCTTCGTCCGGATGCGCCTGGACCCAGACGCCTGGGCCGACGAGGCCTCGGTTATCGCCGGTTGGCTAGCCGGCACGCCGCCCATCGGCGGGGACGACGAATGAAGCTGAAGCCCGAAACCCTGACTGCGCCCGAGTTCGCGGGCCTACAATGGGTCTTGGGCGAGCCGCGCACGTTGGCGTCCATGCGTGGCAGCGTGGTCCTAGTCTTCTTTTTCGACTACGCCTGCGAGAACTGCCTGCGCGTCTTGTCGTACCTCAAGGTCTGGCACGGCCGATACGGCGACAAGGGACTGGAAATCGTTGGCATCCACTCCCCCGAGTTCGATTTCGGCGCCGATATCGACAACGTGCATCACGCCGTCGATGAGTTGGGCATCCCCTTCCCGGTGGCCTTGGACCCACAGTTCAAGACCTGGGACGAGTTTGCGAACCGTTACTGGCCGGCACTTTACCTGGTCGACCAGCACGGTTTCCTGAGCGACTACCATTTCGGGGAAGGCGGTTACCAGGAACTGGAGACGTCGCTCCAGACTGTCTTGCGAGAGATCAATCCGCGCATGGTCATGCCCCGCATCATCGAACCGTTCACCGCCGTGGATATCGACGATGCGCAGGCGCGTCCAATCACCCCAAACATATACTTTGGCTACCGCCGCGGCCGGATCGGAAACACCGACGGCTTCCAGGAGGGTGTCGCCGCGTCCTACATCATGCCAACCCAGCCCCGCAAGGACGTATTCCAAGCCGAGGGCTTGTTCCTGTCTATACCCGACGCGATAGTGCATATCGGCGAGGACGAGGCGCGCGTCGTTTTGTCCTACGACGCCGAGGACGTGTACCTGGTCGCCGCGACCGACCCAGAAACGGGAAAGGGCCGGTTCACCGTCCTCCAGGATGGACGTCCACTAACGCCCGATATCGCTGGCGAGTCCGTGCAGTTTAGCGAAGGTCAGTCGATCGTCGAGGTTGGCCGTCCGGGGCAGTATCCCCTGATCGACAACCGATCCTGCGGCCGACGCACCCTGGAAATCCGAACGACATCCCCCGGACTGCGGCTGTATTGCGTGACGTTCACACCAGGTAACTGAGCCCGGACTGAGTCAGAAGAATTCTGTTGGGGCGCTCACGACCGGCCGGCACGATTTTTTTCCAAGCGTAGTAGGGTACGCAGCGCA
>CAZHDQ010000620.1:0-2287 GCA_964531595.1 uncultured Anaeromyxobacteraceae bacterium | reverse complement strand
GATTGACGGGATGGAGAAGACGCACGACGAGATGCGGAACCACCCGGGGGCCTTCGCGGCGGCGGAGCGGACGCTGGATGCACTGCTGCGACTGAAGAACGACGTGCGCGACCGTCTGGAAGTCTGCGTCAACAGCACTTACTCTTCGTTCAACCAGCAGGACTTGGCGGCGCTGCACGAGCACCTTCGGACGAGGGTCGGCGTCCGTCACGCCGTCAGTTTCGTGCGGGGGGCCACCCGGGACCCCAGGGCGCGAGACGTGTCCGTCGAGGACTACTTCCGCCTGATGCAGGAATGGGCCGTTGATTCCCCTCCCCGGGCCGGCTCGTTCTATTTCAGGCTGATTCGCGCCGTGAAGCTCCTCCGGCCCCGGATCATCCGGGATACCATCATTGAGGGGCGGCAGGTGGTCCCCTGTCGCGCGGGAAGGATGACCGCGGTGCTGGCTTCCTCAGGGGTCCTGTACCCGTGCGAGATGCTCGACCAGCCTTTCGGCAATATTCGGGATCACCAGTTCGATTTGAAGCGGATACTGAGGCTTGCCTCCTCGCGCCGGATCCTCAAGGACATCGCGGATGGCCGCTGCCACTGCACGTGGGAGTGCGTGATCCCTGCGAATCTGCTGGCAAGTCCGCGGAAATATCCGAGCATCGTGGCAAGGATGATGCAGCGATAGGCGGGAGCCGGTCGCGCGTGCGGGAACTACAAAGAAACTTCCGGTCCGTTGACCTTCGGTTCGGCTGACATTTCACTGGATCACCAGCCACCGCCGCCGCGACTACCCGATGATATCCAGGTGGCCAGGCGGCCGGCGACCCAGGGAAGGCGCGCAGGGGAAATGTGCCCGGCACGCGCAAGTCGGATGGCACGGCGGGGATCGGCATAGGCAGCCAGGTAGGCGGCGGTCCTCACCAGGGCGGCACGACGCATTGCTGGGGTGGGGCGATCTACCAGGTCTTGCCACGGCCAGCAGACCGACACGTGTACGTAGTCGAGTCGGGGATTGGGCATCGCCCCGAGCAACGCGATCGCCTCGGTAGCGTCCGCCTCGGGTACGCCCGCCATGTAGTAGCCCGTTGTGACGATGCCGTGCCGACGCATCGCATCCAACAAATTGGTGAGATGGCGATCGTCGAAAGGGCGGCCGATGCGATCCCGGACTGCGGGTGAGGGGTTTTCGATGCCCAGTGCTACGCGTCGGGTTCCGGCCGCGGCCATCGCGTCAATCAGGGCGCGGTCCAGCAGGTCGGGGCGTAGTCCGTTTGGGAAGGACAACTCAACGCCGGGCAACCGCTGGCGGATGCCCTCCAGCAGTGTCTCGAAGGCGGGTCGATCCAGTAACGGTTGTTCGTCCTCGAACACGAACGAATCGACGCCGTGTTCCCGGCGCAGGCGCGCCATTTCGTCCAGTACTGAAGCGGTCTCGCGGACCCGGCAGGTGCCTCCGTAGCGCGCCGGTACAGGGCAGAACGTGCAGGCCAGCGAGCAACCCCGGGATGTTTCAATCGCGGCGGAAACGCGCCCCGGTCGGCTGCCCGCGTGGGTGTACCGCAGCAGGGGGAAGACCGCCCGGTCCGGTACAGGCAGGTCACGGGCTGACAGAAACGGCCCGGGGGCCATACGACCAGACATGCCGTCGCCGGACAGGCGGGCGCCAGGCACCGGCCCGTGTTGTCCTTCGATATGTGCGAGGAGCGTCGGGACGACCGCCTCGGGGTCTCCAGTAATCGCGGCGTCCGCCCCGTTAGGTCCCAGGAAACGGTCCGGGTGGAGCGATGCCGCGACGCCTGTCACCGCAACTGGTGCCGAGCAACGCCTCCGGACCTCCGCGATGAGCCGATGCACCGTGTCCAGGTTCCGGATAGACGTGTCGATGATGACAAGCTGTGGGCAGGGCGTCCGGTCCAGTCGGGCCAAACCGGCTGGATCCAGCCGCAGATCCAGACCCTCGACGACCTCGCCGATCTCCAGCAACTTGGTCGCCAGCGAGGCCATGGCCAGGGGATGGATCGCCTCGAAGGTCACCGGGGGGACGATCAGTAGGATGGGCGGCTTCTTCAACATCGCGTCCCGATGAAACCACGCGAGGCTGGCAAGAGCAAGCGGCCGAGCGGGCTGAACGAACGGGCTGACCGGTTGCCTTTCGACACCGGTTTGGAATAACCTCTGTGGTTCCCGGAAGGGAGGATGGCCCATCAACGGATTCGATGCAGGAAGTGGTACCACGAGGGCGGCAAAACTAGATAACGGCATGGTGTCTGCACAGTTTCACGCCGGACCGAGTTCC
>CAZHDQ010000619.1:0-2293 GCA_964531595.1 uncultured Anaeromyxobacteraceae bacterium | reverse complement strand
TTCATCACCACGTCGCGCCACAACTGGTTCACCATATCGGGTCTCCTCCATGGAATCCGCATGATCAGCCGCCGAAAGGCGATTGTCAACCGTGCCGAACACGACGGACGCCATTGACAGCCTGTGGCTTCAGACTAATATTTTGCGCTGGCTAGGTTCTTCCCTCTTTTTGAACGGAGTCATTACATGAGCAAGACCATTCGCATCGGGATCAACGGGTTCGGCCGCATCGGTCGGCTGGTCGCCCGCGCAGCCATCGAGCAGGGCGGCTTTGAAGTATGCGCCATCAACGACTTGATCGACCCAAAGGACTTCGCGAAGGGCGTTCGCTTCAATGCGAAGTTGTTCGAGTTCGATTCGGCCCACGGCCGCTTCCCCGGCAAGGTCGAATACAACGACACGCAGATCATCGTCAACGGACACCCGATTGATGTCCTGTCGGTCCGGACGCCCGAGGAGATCCCGTGGGCGAAGTATAACCTGGACTTCGTGGTCGAATCGACGGGCGTGTTTCGCAAGCGCGAACAGATCGAAGGCCACCTGAAAGGCGGCGCGCGGCGTGTGCTGCTGACGGTCCCGCCCAAGGACGCGATCGACGCACTCATCGTCAAGGGCGTCAACGACAGCGACCTGAAGGTCGAGCACAAACTGATCTCGAACGCGTCCTGCACAACCAATTGCTTGGCGCCGGTCGTCAAGGTGCTGCACGAGCAGTTCGGACTGGTGCGCGGCCTGATGACCACGATCCACGCCTACACCAGTGACCAAAAAATCCTGGACCAGATCCACTCGTCCGACCCGCGTCGGGCACGGACCGCGGCCGTCAATCTGATCCCGACCAGCACGGGCGCCGCCAAGACCATCGGCAAGATTATCCCCGAACTACAGGGCCGGCTGGACGGCATTGCTGTGCGCGCGCCGGTGCAGGACGGTTCGCTGGTCGACTTCGTGTGCGAACTGGAGCGCATCCAGGTCCGCGACCCGAAGGAGATGGCCGCCGAGATCAACGCGGCGATGAAGAAGGCCGCCGAAGGCGAGATGAAGGGCGTACTCGAGTACTCAGAAGACGACCTTGTCTCGACCGACATCATCCACAACCCGGCGTCGTCGATCTTCGACTCACTCTCCACTATGGTCATGCCCAACAGCCGGATGGTGAAGGTCCTGGCATGGTACGACAACGAGTGGGGCTATTCCTGCCGCTGCGTCGACCTGATGCGGATGTCGGTTGCCCTGGACTGACGTTTCCCGAAGCCCCGGAACCAGCCCTACCCCACCGTGCGGTCCGCCCCAAACGGAAACAGGAATGGCGCAGGAACGACCGGCAGAAATTCCCTTGTTCCGTCCGGTCTCTCCACACCCAGACCACCGTCATTCAGCCGCACATGCCCCGGTAGCGCCAGCGACGACAGGATGCGGCCCCAGGAACCGTCCGTCGGTAATTCGCCGGCACCGCGAAACCCCAGGGGATCGACGGATACGCAGGTCAGACCCAGCCCGTCTGCATCGACCGCCCCGTCGAGCGCGGCGATCCGATTCCCGTCCACGAACAGCAGCGGTCGCCCCAGCACGCGGCGGGCCGTTGCGCCCAGAAATGGGAACAATACGTCCAGAATCCCATGAAGGCGCAGCGCCTGTGTGATGGACGCCTGGCAGTCGTAGCGGCAAGGGATGTGCGCAATCAACGGGAATGTCGACCGCGCATCCAGGTGGTTCAAGGCCCAGTGGAAACGTTCGCTGCGCCCATGCGCAGCCCTGATCAAGTCGTCGGTTGCGACGCCGGGGCCGGCGGTCAAAAACGCGTCGACGCAGCAAGCCGGATAGCCCAGGATGCTTCCCAATGTGCGGGAAAATGTGTCAGCGCCCATCGGTGCACCGGAGGATTCGGCTGCACAAAAACGCCGTTCCAGGTCCGCCGCCCGGGAAGCACTGCCGTCCCGACTGAAGAAGACGTGGGCCATTTCCCCAGCGGGGTCGCGTGCCGTGTCGCGATCGTCGGGAACCTGCCCTACGTCCACGACAGTGGTGCGCAGCCCCAGGCGAGACAACACAGCCAGCGATCGAGCCACCCCCTCGACCGGCAACGCCAACCGGCCACACGGGCGAACGCCGGCGAGCACTGCCAACACGTGAATCTTGCCGGTCAAAAAGCCCGGTGGATGGCGGCGCATGGCCACAGAACTGGGTCCCGGCGGTACGTCGACCTCGGGTCCATCTGGAAAGGCCCGGATTTTCTGCGGCCGTCCCAAAATCTGGGAGCCATCGCAGGCCAGTGCCAGGGCGCACGAGCCGC
>CAZHDQ010000618.1:0-2298 GCA_964531595.1 uncultured Anaeromyxobacteraceae bacterium | reverse complement strand
GATATCAGGGTTCCAATCGCTGATGGCTTCGTGGTCGGTCGAAATCAGCACTTCCAAGCCTTCGGCCGCCGCCGAAGCGACTCGTTCCGCGTTTGTGACCAAGGCGTCCGGGCTGGCGTAGCCGTGAGTGTGTGTGTCCACCGACATCCACCCTGTCGTGTCGATGACGTGTTCCAATACGACGGACAGGTCCCCGGTGCCGCCCTCGGGGATCGAGACGACAGTTTCGACGGCGGCGTACTCGAAGCCACGTGAGACGGCGGCGAGGTATTCACCCGGGGCCACGGGTGCGCACTGCATGCTACCGGTGGGGTACAGGCGGTTGACGACTGCGGTGCCCTTGAGTAGCCAGACCTTGGCGGGTAGGCCGTTACCGTCCGTGTCCCTGATGTCCATACACAATGTTCCTGCGGGGCCTACCGATAGGTCGTGCGGACCATCCAGCGTGGTCGGGACAGGCAGAGGGTCTGGTGGCGTCCGGCCGGTTGCGGCGACAACAAGTCGGTATTCCGGGGTGGCGGTCCCGAAATCGGGAATCGTGCCTCCGAACCCCCCGTCCCCGCCGGTCGTGAAACTGTCCATTACGCGCCACATGCTGTTGGTGTTCTTTGCCTCCAGATCGACCTGCGCGCCGGCAACCGGACCGTCGGGGCCGCTGACGGTGCCGGCAAACAAGCGGTTGACGTACGGTTTGTCGGGGATCGGTTCGGGGTTCACGGCCGCCAGATGGCTCACCGCGCTATTCGCATCGCTTGCACCGACTGCCAACAGGTATCGGGTGTGGACTGTATCGCCGGCCAAGCCTGCCGCGGCCAGCATCATTGGCCCTCCGACTACTTGGTCCAGGTCCAACAGGCCCTGGACGCCCTGGATGTCTGCAATGCCCAGCATCGAATTGGGCATCGCGAAAGCCCACGCGCCGTCGCCCAGGGATGACACGACCCACGGTACGCCCGTTTCCAGCCGGAAGCCGCCCAGGTTAATCACCGAGTCGGAGTACCATGTCGTGCGACTGGTCGCGCCGAACAGTGTCTGGCAGCCGGCCAGAAGCTCCTTGGCGACGGCGTCCAGGTTGGTAAACGATGCATCCATCTGCAAAACGGATGAATCCGGTGCCAGCGTATAATCGACTGTGACTTGCAGCCCGATCGGGTCAGAAAGAGGGCGCCGGGCGCCGGAATAGTACGCCGAGTTAACAAGTTGCATCTCGACCAACCAGAACGTGTCGTCGAATCCGGTCGCGCGGACAACGGCAGGGCCGCCGTCACTGCCATCTGATACGACTTCGACGGTGTCCGCGCTGAACGCTCTAAGGGATGAATCGTAGAACGGGGATGTGACTAGCGAACCCATCAGCAGGCCGAGTTCGGAGAATCGGTCGACGCCTTCCTGACGACACTCGCGCACCGCGACGGCATCAACGGGGATTCCGCCGTACAGGTAGTAGGCATTGCGGTGGTCGGCCGCCTGGATAACGAACGCGGCGCGGTCGTTTGCCAGCAGGAAATCGCCAGGGCGTCCGATGGCGTCGGGGCCTTGGATGGCGAAGTTCGGGTCCGCGATGACGCGGGCCAGGGCGTGTCCGGGAATCGGGCATCCTTCGACGAACAGCGGGCCGGGTTCGGGCATTTCGATATCGGCCCCGGGGTCCTGGGTGTCCGTGTTGCCTGGGTTGTCCGTGTTGCTTGGATCGACCGAGCCTTGATCCTTGTCCAAAACGTCGGGACGAACGGATGCGTCCGCGTCTTCGAAGGCATCGGGTAGGAACGGCACATCCAAGGCGTCGATGCCGAGATCGGTCGACTGGGATACGTCGTCGCCGCAGGCCCACGCATGCATGCAGCAAGCCGCAATCAGGCAGATCGTACGAAATGGGGCGCGCATCGGACATCACCTCGCGAATCAGCCGAAACGGTAGCAAACTGACGGACGTAGGGCAAGGTTGTGCTGCGTGCTACCAAGTCGAAACTTTTGCGCCGGGTAGCGTCAGTTGGCCACAGTGCCTTCGATTCTAGTTGTGCTACCTTTGCTCTTGAACGGCGTCGACGACGGCATCCGTGAATCGGGCAAGATCCTTTGGATCGAAATCCTAGGACCCACCGAATGCATCGCCGACGTCATCGGGCAACGGGACGCCACCGTTTTCAGGCTCGACCGGTGTTCGTTCGATCGTGACGATCTCGCCCGCAACCGAAATTCTCAAAGTGTTTTGTTCCACTTGGAGGCACAAGTCAGGCAGGATACTTAGCCCGGGTTATTCACGCCCGCGTCTGCTGCGACCGCCGATCCTGGCGCCGG
>CAZHDQ010000617.1:0-2310 GCA_964531595.1 uncultured Anaeromyxobacteraceae bacterium | reverse complement strand
CATCCCGTCGGGGTTGTTCGACAACGCACGGCTCGAGGCATTCGTCCGCCGCAACATGGACCGCAACCACATACCCAATGATTTCCGAAAATTACACAGACAATTCGGCTCATCGCTGTATGTGCTCGCAACCAATCTGAACACAGCCAGGAACGTCGTGTTCGGCCACGACGCGGACCAGTCGATCACCATAAGCGAGGCGGTCCAGGCGTCCACCGCACTCCCCGGCTTTTACACACCCGCGCGCATTCAGGGCGAAGAGTACCTGGACGCGATGGTCCGCAAGACCGCGAACGTCAGCCTGGCTGTGGATAAAGGCGCTGACCTGATCATCATCTACAACCCCTTCCGGCCGTTCATGAACCTCAACCGTTACCAGTTGCTTCCGACGGCCCGGGGGCTGTCCGAACTGGGCATGGGCACCGTGCTGAACCAAACAGTCCGCGCGATGGTGCAGACACGCCTGCTAC
The DNA here is from genome assembly GCA_964531595.1 of uncultured Anaeromyxobacteraceae bacterium. GTDB lineage: Bacteria > Myxococcota_A > UBA9042 > DTJE01 > DTJE01 > DUVQ01. The sequence goes on along the minus strand of CAZHDQ010000617.1, from coordinate 1,840 downwards.
TGGGTCTGGACAAGTTGCGGCTGGACTCGTCCTTCAAGGGGGACGTCATCTTGTTGGAGCCCACCGAGAACGACGCCGAATTCTTCAAGTTGAATCCCCTGGCCTTCTGGAACCGCCAGATCGCTGGGCGCTCGGGATTCAACTCGGTCCGACGTGACCTTGAACAAAACCATTCCGAAGTCTCGCGTCTACTAGCGGCGCACGGCCTGGACTGCGACCTTTCCGCGCTCGTGGACGAACTGGACGTGACTCGGCCCGAGGCGCCTGCCGGGCCCCCCGAGGAAGAGCCGGTCGCGGAGGTCCGTCCCCCGCGCCTGCGACTGGTCAGGTAGCCCTTGTCCGGCGAGGATGCCGAGCATGAAACGAACAATCCACATCGCCGCATGTTGCATCGTGTTCGCGTGCGGCTGTTCCAGGGAACCCGAGCAGGTCGCAGTCAAGGCCGCGTTTGACGCCCTGATAAAGGGCCTGGAACGCGGGGACACCGACATGCTCTGGGCGCTGGCGGACGACAGCACGCGCAAGCGATTCGAGGATTTGGCCCACAAGATCGTCGCGACCGACGCGCTGATCGAGGAACACCTATCCGAGGACCAGAGGGACGAAGCACGCACGGCGATCGGGCGGCGACTGCTGGGCCCGGCGGGCGAAGGCCGGGAACTGTTCAAGGCCATCTTGGACCCGGACAAACTGGCAGCCCCCCAGGATCCGAAGGCGCGGCAGATCGACCGAATCGAGGTCGCTCACAACGAGGCCCGGCTGTTTTTAGACTCGGATGAGGTTATTGCGTTCACTCGGGCGAGCGACGGCACCTGGCGCACCCGAATCTTCCTGCAAGGAATCGATGACTTGCCAGGTATCGTGACGCTGCGTGACAATCTGGCGACGGTGCGTCACAACGTCCGGGTGCTCACTGGCGACCCGGCGAACGCCCCGGAAGAAAAGGTGGAATCTCCCGACAAAGCCACACCGCCGGCAGGGAAGGCCGGGGCATCCGAACCCGCAGTACCGTGATAGCCGGCAGACCCAGCGTCAGTGGCAGGCACAGACTGCGCCGGGGCCACCGAGGCGGTGGATTTTATCGAGGATTCCAGAAGCGCAGGGGTCCTGATCCAGGCAGCAAACGTCCGCCTTGTACAGGTTCTTGAGTTCCTCGATATCTCGCCGATCGACGACCAATCGACCATTGATACAGTAGAGCCCATAGTCGGCGCCAAGCAGCGTCGACGCCGAGGAGACACGGGCCACCGCAACCGCGACGACCACCGCCAGCGCCAGCGCCACGAACACGCGAAGCATCACGTCACCGAAGTGAAGCCATGTCATGGCGGCCTGTTCGTGCCGCCGGCCATTCGAGGGCGCGGATGATGCACGGACAATCGATGAATGTCAATCACGGGGTCAGCCGAGCAATCCGCGCTGCAAGGGTTTCTGGCGGCGGGCCGGGACCGCAAGGACCCGATTTCGGGTCCGGCTCGCGTTTCGGCAGGTCGTGCCCCGCCAGGAACGAGCAGTCTTCCCCCTGGCATGTGCTGATCCACAGCGGGTCCCGGATGCCTGCCCCATGACTCGATGACCAAGTCGAAGCGCGCCCATCAGCAGGAGGCCTTCCAACGGTTTTGCGCGTCAGCGAAAAATCCGTACCCGGCCGCAGGCCGGGGCTGGCGCGTCGGTTGCCGCGCGATCCGGCAAGGATGAAACCTGGCCTCAACTTCGTTTTTCCGCCTGTCACAGAATCGCGGAAGCAACCGACGTGACGAAGGATTTGTCCGTCTGAACGCGCTGGTTGAACCAACCCGCTTCGCGGGGGTGTTGCTGTGCAACGTTTCCCGGACACCTT
>CAZHDQ010000616.1:0-2312 GCA_964531595.1 uncultured Anaeromyxobacteraceae bacterium | reverse complement strand
GTTTCCACGAGTCTTTACCGGGGCTCAAGAACTCTATGGCGTTCGGATAACGGACAAGAAGACCTTAGCCCGAATACAGAAGGACAATGGGTTCATCGAGTTCGAGGACTATCTACGACAGACACTGGCCGCGCACATCAATGACAAGTTGGTGGATGCCGAGGCACTGCTGTGGCGCTTGGCCTTGGAAGACTTGAACTGGGTGGACCGGGAGAACGACAACAAGACAAATGTCAAACGTCTCCTCGACACGCCCGAGTTCAAGAACCTGACAATTGCCAAGACCTTCGCCGGATGGCGTAACTACCTGCGCACGGACAGCAAAACAGATTATGAGAGAGCTTGGTCGTCTCTCTTGTTTTGTCTCCCCGCGGCAAAGTGGTATGTAATGTACCCCACCCGAACGTCCAATCGGCTGTTGTCGCTCCTCAGGTTACATCCGACCTTGACAGGAAAGGGACCCATGCTGGATTGGTTTGCCCAGGTCAAGGACGGAGATTCGGAATACTGGGCCAGCGAAGTGCGGCAACGCAAACAGAAACGGGCTGCCAATCCGATCGAACTGGCACTGCGGCAGCTCAAAACGCAGCTGCCTATGCTGGTCTATGCCAGCGATATTGAGACCACCTTGTTGCCTAGAGGAGAAGTCCCCTCCGAGGATACAAGTCAAAGACTCCGAACCCTGATTCTAAACGATAAAGAACTCAGGCTCCATCTGGCTTCGCAAGTTGCGAAGCTTGAAGCGACACAAAACACAGGAAACTAGAATATGTATTCCGCATTGCTCACCCCGGACTCCATCCTTCTGCAGATTGACGGACGTTCGTTCACCGTTCCCCGGTCCTCGGCCCAAGCCAACATGCTGATCGAGGAGCTCCACAACCCCGCGCCGGACGAGAAGCTGCTGATCAAGCTGGCGTCTTACCGCGAGGCGCTCAAGGCCTACTCCGGAAGCGACTGCACCATCCAGCCCGACGGACAAGTCTGGCGCAATGGGCAGGCGTTGCCCGAAGCGCTGGCCAATAAGATCCATGCATGCTTCCAGGACGGCGTGCCCTACCAGTATCTGCTGAATTTCTTCGACCGCTTGGAGAAAAATCCGAGCCGCCGGGCCATTCAGGAGCTCTACACGTTTCTGGGCCACCGCAACATGCCTATCACGCCCGAAGGAAAATTCTTGGGGTACAAGGGCGTCCGCAGCGACTACACGGACTGCTTTACAGGATCCTTCTCCAACAAGCCCGGCTGCCGCCTGCAAATGAAGCGGCAACAGGTGTGCGACGATGCCGACGTTGGCTGTTCCTACGGGTTTCACGTGGGCAGCCTGGCGTACGCCAGTGGGTTCGTGCCGCCCGACGGCCATCTCATGATCGTCGAGGTTGATCCAGCCGACGTGGTCTCCATCCCGAAGGATTGTGAATTCCAGAAGCTGCGCACCTGCGAATACCGGGTGGTCGGCGAGTACGCAGGCAAGCTCAACGAGAGCGCCGTTGGCGATTCCGATGACCCCTACGATACGGCATTCACGGTCAACGAGATGGACGACACTCTCCCGGACGTTTGCATCGTGATTCTGAACGGGGCCGTGCAGGAGGCAAAGAACAAGGCCAAGACGGCCGCGTTCCTCGCTGGAGCCAAGCGGGCCCAAAAGATGAAGGACGATGGAATGTCCGCTGATCCGGACGCGTTCTTCGCCAACAAGCGGCGTTGCCGCCACATCCGCGACACCTGGGGCAGTCTCGACCAATACCGCGACGGTTTCAAGTCCGTGTAGCAACGGCATCCCGGCCCCGCGCAACAACGGGGCCGGGTTTACGAGACGGCGTCGCGCAGGAATGCGACTATCTACTCCCAAACAACATACCGACAATATGAAAGGTTCTTTGAAGCGTTCAACATGACTGAAATGAAATAGGAGTTATACAACTCATGGCTCAGAAACCCGCTGATATCACCGATGTAACCAACGATACCCCGCAGGGCGGCAGCGAACTGGCGACAGTACCCGCGGCCCCCATGCAGCTTGGCGCGATTGCAGGCGACATCTCCCCCGGGGATATCCGTCTGCCCCGCCTCCAGCTGGTCCACGGTGTCGGAGGTCTCTCCGAAACCTATCACCCTGGTGATATCGTGCTCGGCGGCGACAATCTTCTCGTGGAGAAAGGCCAGCCTTTGGACATGATCGTCCTCAGCGCCCGCCAATACTGGAAGGAATACTGTGGCGCGGGAAAATACGATCCCAACCACAGGCCCGCTTCCTACCTCACGGAAGAGGAAGTGATCGCCGCCGGTGGAACGACCCGTTGGGAAAA
>CAZHDQ010000615.1:576-2313 GCA_964531595.1 uncultured Anaeromyxobacteraceae bacterium | reverse complement strand
GCAATGGTTGTGGCATAACCGTTTCGGTGGAATCCTTTGAACATGCTCGAATGAGGAGGACCGGTGGCCGGACACGGCGCATTCCGGGGCCTCCAGGGCAGAAAACGGCATCCAAGTAATTCAAGGAGGAAAAGAAGATGGCTTTTGCACAATTCATGGCTTCCCCACTGGGAAGGGGCATCCGGATCGTCGTTGGGCTCGCGCTCATCGCCTGGGGCCTGGGGGTGGTAGGTGGCGTCGCGGGGTGGGTCATCGCCCTGGTTGGATTGCTGCCCCTGACCCTCGGGGTAGTCAACGGGTGTTTTCTGGCTCGGATCTTCGGGGGCCCGCCCTCTTCCCCTTGACCTTCCGTACGTTGATGCACATTTGATTGACCACCCGAACCCCGACCGGAAATCTCCGGGAACGGCAGGAGCGTCACGTGCACGTACGGTTCGTAGTGATCCCCAGGTTTCTAATCGCAACGGCGGTCGTGTCGCTGGCGTTCGGATGCGCCGATTCGGCGGGAGGCACCCTCGATCCTCGCAGGGCGGTTGCTGTTCCCGTGACTACGGCGAAGGCTGGAACCCGCGACGTTGCCGTGCGACTGGGGGCCATCGGGACCGTGGACCCCGTGGCCACTGTGTCCGTCCGCCCGCAGGTCGGGGGCCTTCTTTCGACCGCCGCCTTCCAGGAAGGACAGGAGGTCAATCAGGGAGACCTGCTGTTCCGCATCGACGACCGGCCTTTCGTGGCGGCCCTACATCAGGCCCAGGCCGCGCTGGCTCGGAACCAGGCACAGGAGCTTGCCGCCATAAGCGACGCGGCCCGGTACGAGGAACTCCTCAAGAAGAACTTCGTCAGCGTTGAAGACCGGGATAGATTGGTCGCCCAGCGCGACTCATACAAGGCCGCCGTGACTCAGGACAAGGCCGCCATCGAGGCTGCCCGTCTCCAGTTGGCCTACGCGACGATCCGTTCGCCCATCGACGGCAAGACGGGCCCCCTCCTGATCCAACCGGGCAACGTGGTCCAGCCTAATACTTCCGTGCTGGTGACGATCCACCAGATGCGCCCGATCCGCGTGGCCTTCCCAGTTCCCGAAGCCCACCTGTCCGAGATTCGCCAGAGGATGGCCGGCGGGATACTGGATGTGGTCGCGAACCCTCAGGGGGACTCCGGGGCCGCGATCCCCGGACACCTGACGTTTCTGGGTAACGAGGTGGATCGTGCCACTGGGACGGTCCTCCTGAAGGCGACCTTCGACAACGCCGATGACCGCCTCTGGCCGGGCCAGTTCGTTCGGACCCACTTGACACTCAGTGTGCAGAAGGACGCGACCGTCGTTCCGTCGGCGGCGATCCAGGAAGGTCAGCAGGGATTCTTCGTTTTCGTGATCAAGCCCGACAACACCGCTGATCTGCGCAAGGTGACCCCTGGCCCGATCGACGGTGACGCCACCGTGATCGAGGGCGTGGCCCCGGGCGAGCTGGTCGTGGTTGATGGCCAGATGCGTCTGGCCCAGGGCACTCCCGTGGAGATCCGCAAGTGACGGACCTCTTTATTCGACGCCCTGTCGCCACCACTCTGGTCATGGTGGCGATCCTCCTGTTCGGCACCCTGGGATACCACCTGCTGCCCGTGTCCGACCTGCCGAACGTCGACTTTCCTACGATCCTCGTCACGGCGAACCTGCCCGGGTCCAGCCCTGACACGATGGCGTCCGCCGTGGCGACGCCGCTGGAAAAGCAGTTCACG
>CAZHDQ010000615.1:0-566 GCA_964531595.1 uncultured Anaeromyxobacteraceae bacterium | reverse complement strand
ATCGACGACGCGATGATCGAGGCGGCGGTGTGCACGATGAACTCGGTGTCGTCTCTGGGCGTCACACGGATCACGATCCAATTCGACCTGTCGCGGGACATCGACGCCGCCGCCCAGGACGTCCAGGCGGCCATTTCCAAGACGATGTCCCAACTGCCCCACGAGATGCCAACGCCCCCGGCCTACCAAAAAGTGAACCCCGCGGACCAACCGATTTTCTACATGGCGCTGACCTCGCCGACCTTGCCCCTGTCGAAGGTGGACGATTTCGCCCAGACGTTCATTGCCCAGCGCCTTTCCACAGTGGCCGGCGTGGCCCAGGTGTCGGTCTTCGGATCGCAGAAGTACGCGGTGCGCGTGCAAGTCGATCCCGACGCGATGGCCTCCCGGGGGATCGGCATCGATGAGGTCTCGGCCGCCGTAGCTGCCGGCAACGTCAACCTGCCCACCGGCGTCTTGCAGGGGCCCACCCGAGGCTACACGCTAAAGGCGTCCGGCCAACTGGAGGACGCGGCAGCCTTCCGGCCCCTGGTCGTCGCCTGGCGAAACGGTTCGCCGATACGCCT
>CAZHDQ010000614.1:0-2333 GCA_964531595.1 uncultured Anaeromyxobacteraceae bacterium | reverse complement strand
AGATGCCACCGTCGCCGGTGCCCAGATAGCCCCGCAGGCGGTCGATGTTGCCCCATTCTTCCTCTGGCATGCCCGGAGTTGTGCCCGGCTGCAGGAAGTCCCGATCGATGGCCTGGCCGACTGGTGAATTGTACATGTCGCGCCAGCGATCAAACAGCAGCGCCCGGTGCAGCAGGGGATCGGGCTCGTCGACGAACGTGCCTTCAGCCACATCGTACAGCGCACAAACCTGGAATTCTCCCTCCAGGCCGCAACGGTGTTCCTGGTACACGCCGCAGCTTTCCAGTTCGGTTCCCGCAAGCGGGTCGACCGGGACGGCGAACGGTGCCTGGGTCGGCAGTTCGGGTAGAGGAGGCAACTGCACGTCGGTTGTTGCGTCTTCGGTTGTCGCGTCGTTGGTGCCGGTGTCCTCGGGTACGTCTTCCGGCAGCGTGTCTTCCACGGGCGTGTCCACGCGGAGTGTGTCCTGTTCTGAAACGTCGTCGCCGAGGTCTGCGACGATGTCTGTCGCGGCGTCGATACGGCCCAAGTCGTCCACGGGCGATGTGTCGTCTGAGCAGGCGGCCAGGGCCAGTGCGGCCACAGCGGCCACAATCCAGGGGGCAGTACGGTTCATTAGGATCCTCCAAAAAATGTCCGAGTCATGTTACATGTTTCGGACCAAGATGGCACTGTCCCTTGATCCCATGATGTTTTGAGGCAAGTGAGGGTTGCCGGATGGCCCGCTTTGTAGAAAATACGGGCACTCGGCACAAAGGGTTTTCGCGCCGGGGAGCGTGAACCAAATCTACCGAGCAACCGGGAGGTGGTGATGAAATCCATTCTGCCCCAGGACAAGCTGTTCTTCCAGAAGTTCCAGGTTGTGGCGCGCGCGGGCGTCAAGGCTGCCGAAGGACTGATCGAAATGGTCCAGGGCGGCGATCTGACGCGGTTGGCGCGGCGCATCAAGGCGATCGAACACGAGGCCGACGAAGCGGTCCACTCGATGCTCGAGCATCTGCACCGCAGTTTCATCACGCCGCTGGATCGCAGCGACATCCACGCGCTGGTCGGGGAACTGGACAACATCGTTGACCTGATCGACGGGTCCGCGTCCAGGCTCGACTTGTACCGGCCCAAGGAGATCCTTCCCGAGGCCCAGGCGCTGGCGGTCGTCGTGCTTGACTGCACCAAGGTGATCCTGAAGTTGACCGAAGCACTGCCTGACCTGAAAAAACGGGCCGACGAAATCGAGGAAATGTGCAAGGAAGTCAACCGGTTCGAAGATGAAGCCGACGCGATTCGACGCAGCGCGATGGCGCGGTTGTTCCGGGAAGAAAAAGACCCCTTCGAACTGATCAAGTGGAAGGAAATCCTCCATTTTATCGAAGAAGCCACGGACCGCGGCGAGGACGTGGCTGACCTTATCGAGGGCATCGTGCTGGAAAACACCTGACGCGTCGCCGGGCAGTCGGGAAAACGGCTGTACGGCCCGTGTCCGGGAGGCCTGAATGCTGGCGATCGTCATCATCACGATCTTTGTTGCGTTGCTGTTCGACTTTCTTAACGGCATGAACGACGCGGCGAATTCGATCGCCACGATCGTGTCCACGCGCGTTCTTAGACCCCGAATTGCCGTGCTCTGGGCCGCTTTCTTCAATTTTGTCGCGGTAGGGTTGGGCCTGCTCTTTGGGTTCAAGGTCGCCGGCATGATCGGCCAGGGGATCGTCGATGCGGAACAGGTTAACGCCGTGTTCGTGCTGACGACCCTGCTGGCCGCAGTCACCTGGACCTGGATCTGCACTCATTTCGGTTTGCCCATCAGCGTGTCGCATGCGTTGGTTGGTGGGTTGATCGGGACGGCAGTCGCCAAGGCGTCCGGGTTCTCGCTGCTGCATATGGGTGGCGTTATCACGATCAGCGCCTTCATTGTGGTGGCTCCGGTTCTGGGCGGGGTTTTAGGCTACCTCCTCATGGTGGCGGTTATGTGGATCTTCCGGCGTGCCAGGCCCCGCGCCGTGGACAAATGGTTTCGGCGCCTCCAACTGGTGTCGGCGGCGCTGTACAGCCTGGGGCATGGGACCAACGACGCCCAGAAGACGATGGGCATCATCACCATGCTGCTGTTCTCGACCGGATATCTGCAAAAATGGTTCGGGTACAACGAATTCCACGTTCCGTGGTCGGTCGCGGTTGCCAGCGCCTTGGCGATATCGGTGGGGACCGCTGCCGGTGGCTGGCGCGTGATCGAGACCCTGGGCATGCGGATGACCAAATTGCGGCCGGTCCACGGGTTTTGCGCAGAAACGGCGGCGGCGGCGTCGATCTTGGCTTCTACAGTTGCCGGCATCCCG
>CAZHDQ010000613.1:0-2333 GCA_964531595.1 uncultured Anaeromyxobacteraceae bacterium | reverse complement strand
CAGCCGGCGCCAGGATCGGCGGTCGCAGCAGACGCGGGCGTGAATAACCCGGGTTTATTCAAGCCGAACGGACATCTTTTCATTCTTGATTACATTCTTATTTTGACTCTCTTTTAGAGATGTCCCAAGAAGTAACTTGACTTATCCAACAACTGTTTCTATTCATTAAGACATGGCACGAAGCTTCACAAAAGGGTTCTTGCGAGAGCGCCTCCTGGCCTTACTGGCCAGCAGGGGACCGTCCGGGCCTGCCGAATTGCGGCGCGAACTTGAAATCAGCCAGCCAACCTTTTCTCGACTGGTGGCATCACTCCAGGACCAAGTGCTTTCCTTCGGGCACACGCGTAGCAGGCGATACGCCATTGCTCGCCAGATCGCTGGGGTCCAACAGCCAGTTGCCGTGTATGAAGTCCGTCCACACGGGGAAAGGCTGGTCCGATTCGGTGAGTTGAGTGCCGTCAAAGATCGCGGGTTCTGCCTTGTATCGTCCGAAGGGGCGCAGTTCTTCGATGATCTCCCCTGGTTCCTTCACAACGCTCGGCCCGCGGGGTTCTTGGGGCGACTGGCACCTCGAAGACACCCGGAACTTGGGCTTCCCGAAGACATCCGCCTCTGGTCCGCAGACCAGGTCCTGCGGTTTGCGGCCCGCTACGGATGGGATCCACCTGGCGCGTTCATTGTCGGAGACGACGCATGCAGCCTGTACCTTCGCGAAATCGAGCATCCTTCCAACCTGATCGATTCGGCGAAACGACCGAAACGCTATCCTGCGGTCGTTTCGGATCTGGTGGCGTTTGGAAATGCAGGTTCTTCGGCCACAGGCGAACAACCAAAGTTCCTGGCAACACGACGCGATGGCGACCGACTGACCCCTGTGCTTGTGAAATACTCGCCTGCAACTGACGAATCCGTGGGGCGTCGCGCCGCGGACCTCCTGGTCGCAGAGCAGACGGCACTGGAAACCCTGGGAAGCAATGGCTACAAGATCCCAGCCACATTCATTTTGTCGGCTGGCGGGCGAACGTTTCTGGAGATCGAGCGGTACGACCGGGAAGGAATCCAGCACCGAATCGGACATGTCTCCTTGGGGGTACTGGATGCCGAGTTCGCGGGCACCGACATGGTCAGTTGGGCTGACTCCGTCAGGGTTCTGGCTGCCAAGGGCGTGGTACCCATCGATACCCTGCTAAAAGTGCGCTGGCTCGAGACCTTCGGGCGCCTGATCGGAAACACGGATATGCACTTCGGCAATCTGTCGTTTTTAATGGATGGCGTGCGCGTGACGGCGCTTACCCCCGTCTATGACATGTTGCCTATGCACTACCATCCGAGGGCCGGCGAGGTTGTTTTTGCCGACTACGAACTGCCGGCGATTGGCCCAGAATTGGCGGACGTAGCAGGACCGGCCCTTGCCGCTTCGATCGATTTCTGGGGTCGTCTGGAAGGTGATTCCCGTGTATCTGAGTCGTTTAGGGGAGTCGCCGCCCAAAATATCCGCAGGCTTCGCGACCTGCGCCCCCGTGTTGATTCGCTGCCGACAGCAAGTCCCTGATCACAGGCGCGTCCGGAAAGGCCTGCCTCACACCATTCGGCCTGAAGGAGCCTGGGCTGGATGATATCGATCGTGGCATAACCTCCTGACCTAGCACGGCCTTGTTGCCGAGTGGGCGAAAGTCCGAACCGACGGGATCGTGGAGGCGGTCCTTGCCTGGGCGGACCGGCAGGGGATCCCACGAGGGAAGTTGACCGAGCAGGTCCCGGTGGGAGTTCAGGTGCCGGCACGGCGTCGCCCAGGGGCGGCCGTGTCAGCAGCTCCGCCCCCCGCGGACGCTACAGTTTCGGAGGTTCGCCAATTGCTTCACGAACTCGTCGACGCACTATCGGATTCCGAGTTGCTTGCCTTCCCCATCCCGTCGTGGTGCCTGCGAATTCCTCGTCGAGGTTTCGGTAACCAGCACTGAACCCATGTTTGGCCGGCTTGCTGCCTGTCAGCCGGCGGGAACCGCCTGAAGGTCCGAATCGGCATGCCTCCTCGGCCGCCATCGAAGGCCATTTTTGGTCGGGCGTGACGGAAGCGATTGTCGGGTGAATGCGTTTGTTGGGCGGCCCTCTAGCCAGGTGGTTGGCTAGACGAGTCACGCCGGTTCGCTGGGCAGACCTGGATGTTCGACCCTCACTCGCGTTTCGTGGATAGTTCCTTCGTCACAAACAGTCATTGAGCCCTAATTCACACTGCCTCCTATTCTTGCACCCTTGAAATGATTGGGAAAAGTTCGGACTGATCGCTGGGACATCCCCCCAAAGCGAAGTTTTTGGGTAGCACTCTGTTCGCT
>CAZHDQ010000612.1:0-2341 GCA_964531595.1 uncultured Anaeromyxobacteraceae bacterium | reverse complement strand
GATTGGAGCGTCGGGGTCCCCGCAACGCAGAAGCCGGCGCCAGGATCGGCGGTCGTAGCAGACGCGGGCGTGAATAACCCGGGGTAAGGGGTCCGCTCGGGGTGGCCGGCTCCGCTCCGGGCACCCCGGCCGGACCCGCGAGACGCTGGTGGTTGTCGCCGGGGAAACAAGGGCAAGAAGGAGACATTTCGAGGGTCCACGTGTAGGCTCCACCCGTGATGGCTTGCGCGCCAGCCACTAAGGTGGTACAAATCCGCGGCTGTCTTTGAGGCTCTCCGGTCGTCTAACGGTAGGACACAGGATTTTGGTTCCTGTTATTGGGGTTCGAATCCCTACCGGAGAACAGGTGCCGGCGAACGCTGGTTAGGAATGACGAGGACGAAATGGCAAAGAAGCGTGCGACCCTGAAAGAAATGAAGGCCCCGGATGAATTCCAGGAGGCCATGGGCAAGGTGGTCGAGTTCTTCCGCCTCTACGGTGGTTGGATCGGCGCTGCCGCGGGCATCGTCCTGGTTGGAATCCTGCTGGGTGTGTTCCTGTCCCGCCACCAGGAGGCCACCGCCATCAAGGCCGGTCGGGCGTTTGACAAAGCCGCGGCCGCAGTGCTGACGCTGGAAGACCCAACGGCGGCGCCAGAGGCCAAGGACGGCGTGGACGCTGCTTCGGCTGTCAAGCCTATCCAGTCGTTCATCGACGACCACAAGGGCTCGGCCCTGGCATCGACCGCGAAGCTGGCGTTGGGCACCGCCCTGCTGAAATCCGGTGACTACGAGGGCGCCATGGCAGCCTTCAAGGGCTTCATCGAAGCGTACCCCACGTCGAATATGGCACTGACAGCCTGGGAAGCTTACGGCGAGGCGGCGGATCGCGCGGGTAACATGGACGAGGCGGAAGCCGGATTCCGACAACTCACGGAATCAACCCAACCGCTGTTCCGGATCAACGGTTACATGCACCTGGGCGACCTGACCAACCCAGCTATCCAGACCACTGGCGGAGACGCGGCCAAGGCCCGCGAGCAGTACGAGAAGGGCCTGGCCGAAATAACCGGCGAGGACGACCTGCTGCCTGCGGCCCAGTTGATCGCCCGCAAGGTGTTGCACGCGCGCCTGAGCAACCTGCCCTGACTCCGGCACCGGAGGTCCGATGAACCGGTTCGCGTGGTTCCTGGTGACTATCCTGCTGCCAATTGCCGGCATGGCACAGCAACCTGCCGTGTCCCGCTCGGCGCCCACCCCGCATCGCACCTTGGGCCAATTCGCGCCGGTGTGGGGGCACAAGATATACGACAACCAGGATTTCGCGCTGTCACCGACCGACGTTGGTGAATGCGCCGCGGATCCGCTGTCTGCCACAGTGTTCTGCGGCGTCAAGTCCGGCGCCCTGGTCGCAGTTGCCATCGACACGGGGCGCATCCACTGGGAATTCGAAACCCGCGGACCCATCGCCGGTCGGCCCGCCGTCAGTACAATGGGCGTCTTCACGGGGTCGTACGACGGGTGTCTGTACCGTCTGGATCCGGGTACGGGCGCGACCATCTGGGACGCGCCGTATTGCACCGACACGCCGATTCGCGGCGACATCGTGATTGCCGGCGATCTGGTCCTGTTCGCTGTGGCCGTCAACAAGGTCTACGCCGTCCACGCTGTCGATGGGACTTTCGCATGGCAATATCACCGTGACCGTCCCGAGGCGATGAGCGCCGACGGCGTCGCTTCCCCTGTCGTGGCCGGAGACCGGGTGCTGGCCGGCTTCTCGGACGGTAACCTGGTCGCGTTGGACCTGGCGACCGGCAGCGAAATCTGGGCCGTCGACCTGGGCCGCGATCTCTCCGGAAGCACCGATGTGGACGCGACACCCGTGGTTGACGGCGACCGCGTGTATGCATCGGCCTTCTCCTCTGGCCCTACCTGCCTGCGCCTCGCTGATGGCGCGGTCCTGTGGACCGCCAGGTATTTCGGCGCCAGCCGCGTGCTGCCTGCGCCCGGTGACAGCGTCGTATTCGGCACCGCCGACGGCGAGGTTGTCGCTCTGGCCGCACGTGACGGCAGTCCCCTATGGGTAGCGAAACTGGCAACCACTGCGGCATTCGCGCCGGTTGAAATTGGCCGGCGGTTGATGGTCGGAGGCGACCGCGGCATCTGGGCCTTGGACAGCAGGACCGGCCAGCCGGAGGCGTTGCTTTCGGTGCCGTTCGGTGTTCGTAACCGTCCAGAAGTCCTTAATAATCGACTATTTTTCGTCGGTGGTGGCGGCACGGTCAACGCTGTGGATTGGAAGGGTCGATGAACGTGCCAGCAATCGGTATAATGATTGCCGACTGGCCAAGGCCGTGTTTCTG
>CAZHDQ010000611.1:0-2343 GCA_964531595.1 uncultured Anaeromyxobacteraceae bacterium | reverse complement strand
GTGGCCTGCGGCGATGACCCCGGGATCACGGCGAAAGACATCCGTTATGACGTGACGCCGACGTGCGAACGTCTGGCCGGCTGCCCCTGCCAGGTTGACACGGACTGCGACTCCCGCCTCTGCATCGAGACGATGGCCGGCCACGAGTGTGCGCAGACATGTTCGAACAACGCGGATTGTGCGACGGGATGGACCTGCCGGGAGATTTCGTCCGCGGTCGGTGCGATCCGGGTATGCACGGCCCCCTGGCGACTCTGCCAACCCTGCGTGACCGACGCCGACTGTGCGGCTGGCTCGGCGGACGAGGTGCTGTGCATTCGACACGATCAGGACGGCGCCTACTGCGGATGGCCGTGTGACGCGAACCGTCCCTGTGCCGACGGCTTCCGTTGCGAGGTCCTCCAGGTTTCCGGCCGCGACGCCGGCCAGTGCGTTCCGTCCGATGATGCAGAGTGTCCATGCACCCCGAAGTTCACCGCGGGCGACTACCGCACGTCCTGCTACCGCGACGGTGAGAATGGTCGCTGCGAAGCCATGCGGCGATGCGACGAATCCTGTCCGCTGGGCGACAGCCTGGTGGAACGCTGCGACGGGTTCGACAACGACTGCGACGGCGTCACCGACCCCGAGGGCGCCGAGGGATGCGTGCGCTACTACCTGGACGCGGACGGCGACGGCTACGGCACGGGGGACGGACGCTGCCTCTGCGCCCCCGACCCGACCCTGACCGCCACGAAAGGAGGCGATTGCAACGACGAGGACACGGTTCAGCACCCAGAAACCATCGAATTATGTGACAACAAGGACAATGACTGCGATGGCGCAACCGACGAAGCAGGCGCCCTGGGGTGCGAGGACTTCTGGGCGGATGTGGACGAGGACGGGCATGCGTCCCCGGACGACAAGCAGTGTCTGTGCAACAAGGTGGCGCCGTACACCTTCAGTTCATCGGGCGACGACTGCGACGACACGCGCGCCGAGGCGTATCCGGGTGCCGACGAGATCTGCAATGGACTGGACGACGACTGCGACGGCAAAGGCGATCTGCCCGACATGCCCGGCTGCGAGCCCTACTACCGCGACGGCGACGGCGATGGATACGGAGCCGGTGCAAGCCGCTGCCAGTGCGGTCCGGACAACACATACAAGGCCCGGTCCGGATCGGACTGCAACGACACCGACGCAGCCATTCATCCGCTGGCGACCGAAAAGTGCAACCTGATTGACGACGACTGCGACCACGTCGTGGATCCAGACGACAGCACCGGATGCGTCAACTACTACATCGACGCGGACGAGGACGGCCTGGGGACCGGGACGCCGCGTTGCCTGTGCCGGCCGGACGGTCACTATACGACGCGCTCGGTGTGGGACTGCGACGACAATGACCCGCAGGTGCTTGCCGGCGCCGAAAACGAACTGTGCGCAACACCCGAGGACGACGACTGCTCGGGCAGCACCAACGACGATGGCGCGGTCGGTTGCGCAACCTACTTCCGCGACCACGACCGGGACGGATTCGGAACGTCCGAGTCGCGCTGTCTGTGCATCCCCGAAGGCGAGTTCACCGCCACCCGGAGCGGCGACTGCGACGATGCCGACCCCGAGCGTTATCCCGAACCGCATGCCGTCTGCGGCAAGGATGCGGACTGCGACGGCAACCTGGTGGACCCGGGGGAGCAGTGCGACGACGGCAACGTACTGGACGGTGACGCTTGCCCGGCCAACTGCGGCATCGGGTGGCTGCTGGGTTACGCACACAAGCAGTACGTCGATGTCGGGCCTGCGATCGTCAGCGATGGAGACCTTACGCTGCTGGCCGTGCTGGACACCGCGGCCTGGATCGCAGCAGGCCAGTTGCAGTCCGACTGCCGGGACATGCGGTTCACCACCAGCAACGCGTCCACCATCCTCGGGCACTGGGTCGAGAACTGCGGAGAAGCCCAGACCCGCGTCTGGTTCCGGGTGCCTTCCGTGTCCAGCACGTCCACCACCCGGTACCTGCTGTTCCACGGCAACCCGGAGGCAACCCAGGCTGCCGATGGAGAGGCGGTCTTCGATCTGTTCGACCACTTCGACGGCACCGAACTGGACGCGACGAAGTGGGACTCGGAACTGGTGGCACCGACATTCGCCGATTCCGTCATGACCTTGAACCTCGTCTGGGAGAACCCCGAGGTTGAGGTGAAGGGGGTCATCCGCAGCCTGGAGGTCTTCGAGCCAGACACCTACTCGGTGTTCGAAAACGTGTGGCGCGTTCGGATACCCCCGACAACTCAGGGGCAGGTGAACTCAAGTTATGGATTCTTGCTCAATTCCGAAACGAACGGATTCTGCACCGAG
>CAZHDQ010000610.1:0-2346 GCA_964531595.1 uncultured Anaeromyxobacteraceae bacterium | reverse complement strand
GATGCTGGAGGCGGCGGAAGTCTTCGAGATCAACCTGGGGAACAACGAACGGGCCTTCTTCTGGTACTTGTCCGCATTCAAGGAAAACATGCTCGATGGGACGCTGCGCCAGCAGGCAGAGCGTTTGGCGGGCCCCTCGGGCAACTGGGACACCTTTGTGGCGGTACTTGAGCAAGCCGCGCCCTTGATGCCCGATGATGAACGTAAGGTCGCAACGTGGCTGCGCGTCGGTGAGATCCGTTCGATCGAACTGGACGAGGGCGAGGAGGCGCAGGCTGCGTTCCAGCGTGCGTTGGCGCTCGACCCGGGTAATAGGGCGGCAGTGGTTGCGCTGGACGCGCTGTACCGGCGGATGGAGCGCTGGGGCGAACTGGTCGATGTGCTGTTACGGCGCCTGGAACTGGAACGGCGCACCGAAGAACGCAAGCCCCTGCGGTTCGACATCGCCCAAATCCTTTATTCCCACCTGGAGCGCGTGGACGAAGCCGTGTCGGTCTACGAGGACGTCCTGACGGAAGAACCCGACGAGATGCGCGCTTATGTGGCGCTCGGCGAACTGCTTCTGGCCGAGCGGCGGTTCGAGAAACTGCGCGGATTGCTGTCGCGGCAGGTGGAAATGCTGTACGCGAGCCCCGATGGGACTCCGGACGTGCTGGCAGACCTGCACTGCCGGATCGCCACATTGACGTGTGCATTGGAAGGCGCGACCGATGGTGCGGTGGAAGCGGCCGCGATGGCGCTGGAACAGGACCCGCTCCACGCCGAAACGATTGTGTTGCTAGAGGATCTGCTGGGCGAGGAATCGCTGCGGCTTGAGATCGTGAACCTGCTGCGCGGGCCCTATGAAACGCTGGCACGCTGGCAGGATCTGGCGGACCTGCTGGAAGTCGAACTGTCGGTCCAAGGCGATTCACCCGAAACCGCTGGGGTGCTGTGGCGGCTGGAAGGGCTTTACAGCGACCAGGCGACTGATGCGACCAAGCGATTCCGGACGCTGTCGCGAATCTTGAAGGTGACCCCCGAAGACGGGCGCACCTGGGACGTGATCGAGCGCGTGGCAGGCGAAGTCAATGGCTGGCGCGATTTGGCCGGTCGTTACGAGGCAGCGGCGCGGGGCATCCAGGATGCGGAAGCGCGGGTGCAGGTCAATCTGCGACTGGCGCGGATCGAATGGCAGGAACTGAACGATACGGAACACGCGCGACGTGCGTATCACGAGGTTCTGGAAAGCGACGATGCGAACGTGGACGCCCTGGACGCGCTGGAAACAATCTACGAACAGGTGGGCGACCATCCGGAACTGCTCAAGATTTACCGACGCCGATTTGAGGTGTCCCCGTACAGCGGTGAAAAGATCGCGTACGCGTTCAAGATGGCTTCGGAGCTGTCCGATCACTTGGAAGATATCGAGGGTGCCATTGCGGCGGTCCGTCTGGTGCTCGAACTGGACCCCGAATACGAAATGGCATACCGGCAATTGGACGGGCTCTACACGCGGGCCGAGCGCTGGTACGACTTGGCCGATGTCCTGGTACGGCGCGTTGCACTGACGCAGGACGTCACCGAGCGAGCCTACCTTCGGATGCGACTGGCAGAGGTACGCGAGACGCGGTTGGAGGACCTGCCAGGCGCGGTCGAGGTTTACCGGCTTATCCTTGAAGAGGATCCGCAAAACCAGGACGCGCTGGAGCAACTGGAGCGACTGTTTGCGAACCCCGACGTCCGTGTCACGGTAGCCGGGATCCTTTTGCCGGCGTACCGGGTGCGTGAAGACCACGTGCGGCTGGTCGAAGTATATGATGTCCTCGCGGGTGCGGCAACGGACCTGGACGTGCGGCTGGGCCACTACGCGACCATTGCCGAACTGTTCGAAGATCGGATCGGGAACCTTGACCAGGCATTCGAATACCGTGCGCGGTCTTTCCGTGAGGCGCCTGATCGTGGCGCTCTGGTGGAACAGGTGCTGCGTGTGGCCGAAAAGCGGGGCGCGCTGGACGAGGGCGTCCTGGTTCTCATCGAGAGGGTCTTCGAGATCGACGACTCGGAGCGGCGCAAGGATACACATCGGACGATCGCCCGAGTCTGCCGCGATAAGGGTATCGACCGCGAACTGGCCAAGCGCCACTTTGCCGAAATCCTGCGCATTGACGCCGGCGATATGGATGCCCTGGACTCGCTGATCCGCCTGCACGACGAGGACGGTGAGACCGAGGCGTTGGTCGGGCTTTTGGCGCAGAAGGCAGACCTGGTGATGGAACCAGGGCCGCGATGTGAATTGCTGCTTTGGGCCGGCGACCTGTACGCCCGTGCGCTTGACAAGATGGACGAGGCCATTCACTGCTATAC
>CAZHDQ010000609.1:0-2355 GCA_964531595.1 uncultured Anaeromyxobacteraceae bacterium | reverse complement strand
GAAGTAGCCGGAAAGTCCCGAAAAGAAACCGCCTGTCAGGAAGGCGATTGGCACGAACGGGTTTTGGATTCCCATGTAGGCCAGACCGGCCAAAATGACTGCCATGATCCCGAACACGATCGTGACTACGCGGTACTGACGACCCAGGTAGGCGTAGGCGCCTTCACGAACCGCCAGGGCGATTTCCTTCATGATGTCAGAGCCTTCGTCGGCGCTCTTCATCATGCGGTAGAACACGAATGCCATGATCAGCGCCAGCACCGACGATATTGGCGCGATCCACCAGTACAATTCGACCGTCGAAATGCTGCCAGCCTGGTCGGCCCACGCGGGTGACGCGACCAGGACCGCCGCGATGGTTGCCAGGATCGCCTTAGTGGCTGCCCCAATCCGATTTAGGAACCCCTTCATGCCTTCTTCTCCGTCAACCTGAAGTGTCATTCGGGACACCTACCGCTGCTTTGCCGAAGGAAACGTCGCCAGATCGAGAGGTTGCGACGTTCGACCGGGCCTGTCGTCGGTGGTTTGTCCAAAGCGCGCGCATGATTTCATAAAGCGTGTTTTATTACAAGGGCTTTTGTCGCAAATCCGTGGAAAAACTTGACAATTGGACAAAATCAATCCGAAATTGATATCGCTGGTCCCCAATTCACCGTCAAACCGATGACCGAGGTCGGCGAGACAGGGTCAACTGCAAGGCGACAAGCCGATTTGGGCGCAGGTGTACTTGCTGTACATCGAGCACCAAATCGGTGAAGGCAACGCAACAGATGCCCCTGGATCGCCGGCCGAATCGCGGCGAAGGCGGGTGAATTGGGGATCATCCGAGCGACCAGGGACTGCGGTAGGTATTGGCCCTCATCCTAGAGTAGCGTACCCGTTTCTCCCTGCAGCGACTGGCCACGGTTCCCTTGCAGTTTGCCTGCCGGCAGGAAGTGCGGATCCGCCAGGATTGCCTGATAATTGTCGTCAAGCCGGACGGCCAGTAGCATCAAGACCGTGATGCGACGGGCCGTGTCGGTGAAATGCGCAGCCTCGTCGGGTAGCAAGGGTCGGCCGAGGACGGCGGTTTCGCGGTACGAGAGCCACTTCTTCAGCACCGGATATCCGCCCAACGTGTACGACCAGACACGCTCGGGGACGTTGCGCCATGCCGCAGTACCATTCATGTACACATCGATCGTTTCGTCGCCCAGAAGCACAAACGCCTTGGTGGCGGCCATGCCCATGGACGCGGCACCCGCCTCGATCGCGGCGCGCTCCGCAGGCGTCATCGGCCGTCGGACAACACGTCCGCCTCCGGGCATCACGGCTCCGTTTGCCGAGTAGCCCCAACCGGCATCCATCGTCCAGTCCATGGCGCAGGGTTTCCCGTCATCGCCAGTGTCCACTTCCAACACCGCAATCGGCACCAGTTCGGGCCGCAGTTTCCCACGTGTCACGCCACTCACGGGCGCCTCTGGGTCGAACAGAGCCAGCAGCGTTCGCCCAAGGTCTGACGACGATTTCAACACTTCCGCCGTCGCCGGCAAGGGAATGCGCGGCCAGTCCTGCCGCAAGGCCCCGCTGTTCTCTGACCGGTATGCGGGGCTGTGGAGCGCGGCCAGAGTGTGATGAAACAAGTCCGCAGGCTCGGATCCCAACGCTGCCAAGTAATCCCGTGCAACGTCCGAAAGGTTCGGAATCGGCGTCGCGACATCGCCAGGTTCGTGAAGCCGGCCATCTACGGCGCCAGACTTCACGTACAGGGGGAAGAAACTCGATAGTCCATTCCCGAAATTATCCGACAGCACACGCACCGGGAGGCCCCTGTCAAATGCGTCCTTCGGCTGCTTCTGCCGCGCTTCAAGCCAGAGATTTTCCGAAAACACATGCGGGACGTACTCCGAGCGTTTCTCGTCCAGCAGTTTCGTCTCTGGCTCCCAATAGAGCCAGCGCAAGTCGAAGGGGCGGTACCCGTACTTGACGATACGTTCTGGTCGGAAGGTGCTGTGTGAACAGAGGTATTCGCGGGTCTTCAGCGGGTCAAACCGCTTGGTGGATTCCATGACTCCTGGGTAGTCATGCTGTATCGCCTGATTGCCAACCGATGGATCGAAATAGCGCTTCATGCGCCTCGCAAGCGCATCCCGATCGATGTCCACTACAAAATTGTCCCGGCTGGTCTTCACGCCGGGAAAAAAGCGCAAAAACAGATCGGGCAGCAAGGGCCACGCCAGATAGTCCGCACCAACCGTGCAAGGGAAGAACGGAAACCCCAGTTCCGCAGGAGGCTGTAAACGCTCGTACAGGCTGTTGCCATCGTGGTCGGCGCTCGCCAGTAGTTCTGCGCGTTTTTCCTTCCCCCAAAGGTGG
>CAZHDQ010000608.1:0-2357 GCA_964531595.1 uncultured Anaeromyxobacteraceae bacterium | reverse complement strand
CTTGATCAGCTTGATGTTGCCCAAGGTAATCCCGAACGTCAGCGCCGCGATGAACCCCGAAAAATGCAGCAGTTCGACGAATCCGAAGACGACGAACACGAAGGCCGGCGTTGTGAACATGCCATTTTTCAGGTTGCGAAGGCGTCCAAGCAAGGCCGACCAGCCCAACGCGGCCCCGGCGCCTATGAGGGCAGCGAAAGCAAACGACGCCAGCATTTGTCCGACCACCTCGCCCGGGTGCAGTTCGCCGCTGTCGTGCAGTTCCAGCAACGCGAACGTGACGACGATGCTAAGCACGTCCGAGAGGGCCGATTCCAGCGACAGCATGGACTGGGTCTCCTTGTGGAGCCCGAGGACACGCGTCAGTGGGACGACGACGGCGGGCGAGGTCGACCCAATTATCGCGCCAAGCGTGAATGAGGTCAGAGGCGGTAGGTCGGTCAGGACCAGAATGCCGGCGCCAGCCAGCAGCATGGTGAAAAAGAAGCCCGCGATCGTCAGCGCAATCGTGCGTCTGAAGGTCCGTTGAAGCGTTTCGAGGTGCAGATCCAGTCCGCCCTCGAACAGGATGATGACCAGGGTAAGCGTGGTGAAGACCGGGCCGACCCTGCCGAAAGCGGTGGGCTGAACCCAGCCAAAGACCGGCCCAAGGAGCAGGCCGATGGCGATTAAGAAAACGACGTCCGGAATCCGGATGCGTGCGTAAACACTTGCGAACACATGGGCCAGGAAGACGAGCAGGCCCACGAGAGCGATGGTCAGGTAGGTATCCATTCCCCTCCCCGGGGCGTCCAGGCAGCCCGGACACTGATGCGGGACCTGTGCCTTCCAAATGGGTGAATCCGCCATGGGTCTTGGACAGGCGGCTGAAAGTACAAAGTATGTCGGGATCTGCACGCGGTCAATGGCTGATTTGGCTGTGGGTTCGAAGGCTACTAGCGGGACCGCTGGAGGAATCGGTAGAAGTCCGCGTCGGTCGAAAGGACCAGGTGTGCGTTTTCCTTGATGGCCTTGCGGTAGGATTCCAGCGTCCGGACGAATGCGTAAAAGTCCGGGTCCTGGCTGTAGGCTTCGGCGTAGATCGCCGCGGCCTCGGCGTCGGCCTGACCGCGGATCTGGACCGATTCCCGGTAAGCGCCTGATTCGATGCGTTTCAGTTCCTTCTGCATCTGGCCCAGGATGTTGGCCTTTTCGCCCTCTCCCTCGGAGCGGTACTGGGACGCCACCTTCTTGCGCTCGCTGATCATCCGGTCGTACACCCGCTGCAGCACTTGGTCGACGTAGTTGATCCGCTTGATCTGGATGTCGATTAGCTCGATGCCGTATTCGGGCATTGCCTTCTTGGCCTCGCCCAGCACGTCCGCCAGGATCTCCTCGCGTCCCACCAGGTTTTCTGGGACGATCTCCTGGCCGTCGAAGACCATGACCTCGGGTTCGCCGTGCGGGTTCTCGTAGTCCTGGCTGCGGACCAGTTCAACCAGCAGGTGACCTGAAACCGCATCCCTGATAACCGAGTCCAGGATGTCGTCCAACCGGCTCATCGCGCCCCGCTCTGTCGCGACAGTGGTGTAGAACTTCAGCGGATCTTCGATGCGCCAGCGTGCTGTTGCGTCGAGCCAGATGTAGCGCTTGTCCTTGGTCGGGATCTGGTTGGGGTCCCCGTCCCACTTCAGGATCCGGCGGTCGAATTGGCGCACCTGTTGGATCAACGGGACCTTGAAGTGCAAACCCGCGTATTTCACGCCGCCCATGGGCTTGCCGAATTCGGTGACGATGGCCTGTTCGCCTTCGCTGATCACGTAGACCGAACCGTTTGCCACTATGATGGCGGCAAGTGCGATTCCGATTACTAATGCCCTCATCATGGCTGCACCCCCTCGTTCCGGCCGCGCAATTGCAACAGCGGCAGGGCTGTCGTTGTCTTGCCGTCCATCACGTAGATCTGTTCTACGCGGGGCAAGACCTCTTCCAGCGTCTCCAGATAAAGCCGCTGCCGGGTGACCTGGGGGGCCTTCTTGAACTCGCCCAGTAGTGCCAGGAATCGCGATGTCTCGCCCGTGGCCCGGTTAAGGCGCTCCAGGGCGTAACCTTCGGCCTCCAGGATCGCCGATTTCGCGACGCCCGACGCCTTTGGGACCTCGCGATTGTACTGTTCCCGCGCCTGGAAGATCATGCTCTCCTTTTCCTGTTCCGCCTCGTTGACCTCGTTGAAAGCCGCACGGACGGGGGCCGGCGGGTTCACGTCCTGGAACTTCACCGTGATGATGCGCACGCCGATGTCGTAACTGTTGAGGATCGCTTGCAGGTTAGTCGCGATGGTCGAAGCCAGAACCGCACGTTCGGTGGTCAAGACCTCG
>CAZHDQ010000607.1:0-2360 GCA_964531595.1 uncultured Anaeromyxobacteraceae bacterium | reverse complement strand
CACCACCATCCAGAAATCAAAGACCGACGTCAACCCGCCCAAACCCGACAGATGCACCGACCGGGTCCCACTTGACCAGCCCGAATATCCCAGCACTTCACGCATTTCGTGAATGGAAGTTCCTACACACAGGACCTGGCCGAAGACTGCGAGTAGTCAGAATTCGCAATCGACAAGCCGGCTGGCTCCGCCAGATTCCGACCCGTGTAGGCTCCAGGTCGTGCCAGCGGGTCAGGAACTCGTTGCCACTCAGCCACGCCCGGTAGAACGCCGACGGGCTCTGTCAGACGACGAGGCCTCGAAAGACAGGTCCAGGTGTCAACCCGGGTTATTCACGCCCGCGTCTGCTGCGACCGCCGATCCTGGCGCCGGCTGCTGCGTTGCGGGGACCCCGACGCTCCAATCACCTGTCACCAGACAGGCTCAGTCGCGCCTGCACCCCGCGCCTTGTAGCCGGGCCGTCTCGACGGCCTCGCGACGACGCTACATGAATAACCCGGTGTCAAGGAGCAACGCCCACGTAGTACTCCCGGCCAGGGCGGGGGATTCGGGTGTCGTTCGGGCGTGGAGAGATTCGACTCAAGCGGCGATCTCTTGCCGCAGTCGAGAAAGTATCTGCTCTGCCGTGACAAATCCCACGGCCAGCGGCTCTGTCACTCCATGGCGATCCAGCAGCAGCGTCGGAAAGGAGCGCACGCCCCATTGCCGACAGCGATCGAATTCCTGCTGAACCGCCTGCAGGGCCTCTGGCGAGGCGAACACGGCGCGGAATTCATCGAAATCCAGTGCCAGACTGGCGCAGATGCTGGCGTAGAAATCCGCCACTTTGGGGTCTTGTCCTTCCACATAGAACTTGCGCTGGACCGCCGAGAAGAACTTCAACGCGGTCGATCTCGGGAGGTGGTTCCGGGCCTGGAGCAACTTGGCAGTGGCCACGGCGCGGCAGGAGGGCTCGGTGTCATAGTCGAAATGCGGCGCTTCCAGCAGCGTGAAGCCGAAGGGCTGCCCGGTGGTCTCGGCGATGTGGCGCCATTCGTCGCGCAGAAAGCCCTTGAACGCCGCATTCCACGGGTCGCCACCGCCCTTCCGCAGGCGCCCCTTGCGATCCCACCCAGGTTGGCGGGATTTTGGCTAGCCACAGACCGGACGTCCTAATGCCGCACGGCGTGGAACCCGTCCCCGATCCAGTGAGCCGGGTCCTCCGCAAAGACTCCCGATTTCCCTTCCTTCGGCGTCAGTGCGAGTCCGCGCCCCTCGAACGTGAATCGGAATCGTAACGGGCCGCCGTCCATGTCCAGGGTCACGCGCCCGGACGAGAACGTTCCGCCCATCAGCCCGACCACCGCATCCAACGACCCGTCGCTCCTGTTGATGCGAACCGACAGCCGCTGGTCGCGGGCGTCCACGTCGAATTCGCGGATCGCGACGAACACCGCCGCAAGGCCGATGAGGGCTTCCGGGGGCGCGGGATCCGGACCGAAGTGGTTTTCCAGATCCCGGCTCAGAAAGCCCGCGAGCATGCGGTCCGGCAGGGCCGATTGCCGTACGGGTTTCTGGCGGCGCGCCCCGAATACGCCATCCCATCCCGGGTTGTAGGATTTGAGGTCCAGCAATGGCGTGCCGTCGATCAGGTCCAGACGACCCACGAACAACCGCCGACGCTCGCGGCGCAGCAACGGCACGACGCTGACCGACACGGGGTTCGGTCGATCGGGAGACCGACTCGCGAACACGCCCATCAGGGGCACATCCGGGTCGATCCGCATCCGCCGGGAGACCAGGACCGTTCGATCCGCTCGGTGAAGCCATCCGAGGACCAGGATATGCGAGGACCGTTCCACGGCATCCAGCGCGGTCTCGAATTCGGGGAAGAATTCGAGGATGGCGGGCGCCCCTCCCAGAGGCATCGCCTCGCGCGTCACGTGGTCGCTTCGCACCACGCCGATGGGGTTCAGCGAATCGTCGAAAAGTTTCATTGCGGGTCTGCCCCTGGTTGCCGTGATTGCATGGATGTGACACGGAACCGGGCCCCGCACCACACCTCGCAGCCGGGGTCTGGGAAACCGTACTCGGTCTGGTAGTTCGCGTCTAGTAGGTTCGAGGCGCGGACCCACAGGTCCAGCCCGGATGCCGAATTTACGTCCAGGCGCACGCCCCATCGTCACCCTCCGTCAGTTCGTCTGTTCCCTCCCCGCCATCCTACCATATCTCCCCACTCCCGTGCCCTGCGCGCCGTTCCCATTCCCAGCCGTTGCAGTAATCCTGTGCCGTTGTCATCAATCCTGTTCCGAAGGATCCTGTTGCCGTAGGCCGTCAGCCGTCAGCCGTCACTCCTCCACCAGCCCGCCCACCGCCCGCGC
>CAZHDQ010000606.1:0-2382 GCA_964531595.1 uncultured Anaeromyxobacteraceae bacterium | reverse complement strand
CCCAGCGTCCCCGAACACTGTGTCGAGCTTCCACGAGGGGGTCAGCCGGTACTGGACGTTGCCTTGCATCCGGTTTTCCCCGGGGGGAGCGTTGTGGTGGTACACGGTCTCGATGTAAAGCTGTCGGGTGATCTGCTTGCCAACCGTGATGATGGGTTGGCTGACGTTCGACCCGAAGCCCAGTCCCAGATTGTCGACACCCAGACTGTCGAACAACTGGCGTTTCAGCCCTGGGTTGTGGAATCGGTCGACCAGCTTCGCCGCCTCTCGACGCACCCGCCCTCCACGGTCGTCAACGGCGTCCACTCGACCGACGATCAAGAGTGTCAGTATCTGGTATGGAGGCAGTGACGGGACCGAGGCGAGGACCAGTTCCGGGCGGGCGGCGCGCCCTTGCAATTTGACCAGCACGTAAGTGTCCACGACCTTCGACCGTGCGACGAAATCCACTATCGGGTCCAGCGGACGCACTGCCGACGGCTGATCCGGATCGGCGAGCACCCCCGAATCCTCCCCGTCGTCAAGCGGGCGGTCCAGCCGACCCTCCGCCAGCCTGATGTGGCCTGCTCGGATGTCGAACCGGTTGTCGAACAGGGGGAAGCGACCATTCGGTAGGACGTCGAACCCACCATCTACGCGGACAACCGGGCCGCGCCGATCCAGCACCATGCGACCGCCCACGGCCAGATCGATCCCCTTTCCCTGCACCGGCATGGGCTGCGCGAGAGCAATGTCCAGGATGAGATGACCGCCCCCAGCCAGGAAGGAATCGGTGTCGGAATCATGCGTTCCGGCCGTCTTGATTCGCGCGCCTGGGTCGGTTGGGATCGGCGCCGTGTCTGGAACCTTTTCCCCGGTCAGGTCCACGCGCCCATTCGAAACGGTGATGGTCACGCCCAGGTCGTTCGGCCCTGCCACGGCGTCCAAGTGCAAGGTCGCGTCTGTCCGTGCCACCGGCACCCCAGTCTGGACCACCGGGAATTGCGAAATTTCCAAGTCTGCGGCCACCTCGGCCCGCCAAGCCGACCATAACGGCCCTGCGTGGCCCGGAGGCGTCGCTGCAAACGTCAAGACACCGCCGCCCGATATCGTTCCACCAGCGCTCGACGCCGATGCCGAAGCCAGTTCTATGCGGTTTCCAGCGAATACCACCGCGGCCGTCAGGTCGTTTACTCGCCGATTGGTTGCAAGGATGGTCGCCTGCGCGTCGTCTAGGTCGACCCGACCATCCAGTCGCGGTGCACCGAGTGTCCCCGAAAACGTCACATCACCGCGCAGGATGCCATTGGGTTCGTGCAGCATTCCCAGGAACGGGCCAGCCAGCGTCAGCGGCAGGTTCAGGGCTGCCTTGCCGGCCAGTGACGCCGCAACAGGCACTTCGCCAAGCCGTCGGACCCTGACAAGAGGGATGCCCGTCGCCAATTCCAGCACGGCCAGTCCGTCGCCCAGGGAGACCAGCAACGACTGCGCTTTGGACCCCACATCCAGGTGCGCCTTCATCAAAGCGACTCCGCGCCCCGTGCGGTATTCGCCCGAAAGGTCGCCGATCAGTGACAGGTCGTCCAAAGTCCCCTTTCCGTCGATGGCGACGTTCACCAGGAAGTCAGCGCCGCTTGGCATCGACCACAGAGGGCGGAGGCCGTCGGCGGTCAGACCCTCGGCCCGAATGGATAGCGCCAGCGGTTGCGTATCCAGCCAAGCGATTTCGGCGGCACGCAGATCCACCCGCATGGGCAATTTCGCGTCGATCGTCGCGGTCGGGCGGTCGGCTTCGCCCAGGCGGATCGACAAGGCCGATTGCCCGGCTTCGTGGGTCCAATCTGCGCGAACCTCACCAACCCGTTCGCCTCGCCAGCGGATATTTTGCCCGGTCAGTTGCACACGCATCGAGGGGGCTGATGCTTCGCCTGAAACGTGCATTTCGATGTCCGCCCTTCCCGCCATGGCAAGCCCTGTAAACGCGGTCGTCCATCGGCCCAGGTCGGAGTCGGTCATCCGGATCGCCATGTCGATAGGGCCTTCGCCCCAGGCAAGGTGTCCATCAAAGCCAGCCAGGTCCAGCGACAACCGCCCAGTTGCCTCCAGGTGCCCCGCCGGCCCATCCACCCGCACCGTTACATCAGGTTGATCGGCTGTGGGCAGCCACTCAGCACCCACGACCAAGGCCCCCAGTTCGAGGCCACCCAGTTGGGCCTCGCGGCAGTCTATGTCCAGGCGCAGCAACACCCCGTCCGCCTGGGCCCACGCCCGAAGATTGGCACGCGCAGAACCCCGCAACCCTTTCAGGCCGTTCCATCCTTGGAACAGGGTCTCAAGCCCCGTCACGAAGGAGGCCTCGGCGTCGGCAGGTCGATCAGGCGCCGCCCAAACTGGCGCCGCCAC
>CAZHDQ010000605.1:0-2383 GCA_964531595.1 uncultured Anaeromyxobacteraceae bacterium | reverse complement strand
AAATCCCAGGCAGGTTCAATGCCGAAAACGGGGGAAATCGTTGCGAGGACGCGGGTACCGGGGGTCGACTACTTCTTCTTTTTCTGGTCGCCCTTGGTCTGGGAAACCACGGAGGCCGACATCTTCGCCGGCGGTTGGGCAGCGGGTTGTTCCTGCGTGCCGGATTCCTGGGAATTGTCCACCGGATCGGCCGCCTTGGCGCCATCGGGCTCGGGTGCCGGGATGGGCGCAGGTTCGGCTGCCGGCGCCTTTACTGCGACTGGCTGGGCGGCCGCAGTCTTCGTGGTCGCTGGGATTGCTTCTGGTCCGGTAAGTGCGGCGATCAACTTGTCCACGCGGCCCAGGTCCATGGCGGACAGCGCCGTCACCAGGGCCTCGATGTCTGCGGGTTCAAACCGTGCCAGATCGGCCATCCCGGCCGCTGCAAGCGCCTGCTTCAACACCGCCCGCGCCGACTGGAAATCGAAACGGGTCTCGAACGCCTCCAAAACACTGGCCTTCGAAATCATCGTTAAAGCCTCCTTCAAGACAGGACGCGCCATCCGTCCCGGATCGCCACAATCCAGCGACCCCGACGCGGCACTGAAAACGGGAAATCGTGATAATGGTATTCCACGAACGGGGGGTGCGCAAGCCTGGTGCCGACCTGAGGAAACCGGACACGCACCGCATCAAGGGGGCTGCATGGGTAATCCGGAACATTTTTCTGCCATGGAAGATGCGATCCGCGAGGCCGGCCGATTCGTGGTCGCTGGCACCGCGCGAATCCGGGTTGTCGCCGGGACTGCACCGGGTGACGAAAATCCGCACACCGACCTGGATCGGCAGACGGATGCGCTGCTGCACAATCGCCTGCTGGCCTGCTTCCCAGCGGACGCCAGGCCGGCCTGGCTGACCGAGGAGCGGGCGGACGACCCGACCCGCCTGGATGCGGATCGCGTACTGATCGTGGACCCGATCGACGGCACACGTAACCTGTTGGCACAGCGCCCAGAGGCATCGATCAGTGTTGCCCTTTGGGAACGCGGGGAACTGGTCTGGGCTTGCGTCCACAACCCCTTCCGGGACTGGACGGTCACGGCGGAGGCCGGTCGTGGGACGCGGTTGGACGGGCGTCCGGTCACTGTGGCGGACTGCGACGAGCCCTCGAAAGCGCGCTTGGTGATGTCGCGGCACGAACACGAATCCGGACGGCTGGCGGCGTTGGCTGGACATGCCACGTACCGACCGCTGGGATCGATCGCCTACAAGATGGCCTGCATCGCGGCGGGCGAGGCCGATGCCACCCTGACGGTGAACCCGCGATCCGAGTGGGACCTGGCGGCGGGGACGCTACTGGTCCGCGAGGCCGGCGGCCACGTGACTGACGCGGCGGGACGCGATCTGGCTTTCAACCGACCGGATTTATTGATTCGCGGGGTGGTGGCGACAAACGGCCGGCTGCATGGATGGGTGATGGGCCTGGTGACGCTGTTGGAGGGGGAAGGGTTCAGTCGGGCAGGACCACGATGATTTCGCCGTCCCGGACGTAGCCCAGGTCTTCGCGAATCACCTTTTCCATCCAGACAAGGTCATCGTCCGGCACCGCGGCGACGCGCTCCAGGGCCACGTTCCTGGCCCGCAGCAGCGCATTTTCCTGCTGCAGCGTGTCCAGTTCGGCTTCCAGGCCCGCGGCGTGGTCCCAGCCGACGGTGTGCAGATCGGTCACCAGCAGGAGCGCCAGCAGCCCTGCCACCGCACAACCGACCACAAATTGGAGGATGCGTTTCACCACCATAGTTTCGTCTGGATACCACCCGTACCGACCAGATGTCAAGAATTTATAGCACTTCTGGAAGACCTCTCGAAAATAGGCACCGGTCCCTGCCGGCGCTCACTCCCTCGCGAGCGCCTGGGCGCAAGTTTTGATGCTTGACAAGGTCTGGGGGCTTGCCGATAATTCGCGTCGGTTCTTTGGCCTGAACATTTAGTTTCCTGCTTAGCTCAGTGGTAGAGCAGGCGGCTGTTAACCGCCGGGTCGGGGGTTCAAGTCCCTCAGCAGGAGCCAACCAAAATAGCGAACATCTTCCTGGGGTTGGATCGGTGCATCCTGTCGGGGCGGGCCGGGACGGCGTACAAGCGTTGAATCTTGTGAGATTTTCCGGGGGCGCCCGCGAGGGCGACGGAGGGGGTCTGTCAACCATGGCGACCACCGAAGAGCATCCTGGGGGCTCTCTCGGGACAAAGAGCAGGCGAGAGCGGTTAACAGAGCCCGTTGTCGCACCATCGTGCTAGCATTACTCGCGTGAAGGCTGTACCGACCGATATCGCCAATTCCTGCCGCAGGTGAACCGGTGGAAGTACTAATAGCCCTGGCCATCGTCGCCGCCATCGTCTGGGTGAT
>CAZHDQ010000604.1:0-2383 GCA_964531595.1 uncultured Anaeromyxobacteraceae bacterium | reverse complement strand
GGCGCTGTCCGGGGTTCAAGACTCCCACCCGGCTAAGGAGGCAAACATGAAGCGCAATCCCTGGAACCTGTGGACCGTGGCTATCCTGGCGACTGCCGTGCTGGCGTCGGGCGCGGCCCGGGCCGAAACGGCGGGCGAGATCCTGGAGAAAATGGACAAGACCGCGAACGGATTCGATGACCAGTTCATGGACAACACGATGACGATTATCGACATCGACGGGGCCAGGAAGTCCTATCGGTTTACGATCCTCCAGAAGGGCGAAAAACGGCTGATCCGGTTTCAGACCGGTGAAATGAAGGGCTTGGCCAACCTGATCGACGGCCCGGGCAAGATCTACGCGTACCTGCCCGGCCAGAAGAAGGTCCGCCGCGTGTCCGCCCACAACATGAAGGCGTCGTTTGCCGGGTCGGACTTCACCAACGACGACATGGCGTTCACGTCGTGGCCAGACAACTACAAGGCGTCTCTGGACCGCGAAGATGACAAGCACTGGTACTTGGCTTGCGATGCGATCCCCGGCCGGGACGCGCCATATCCGAAGGCCGAGGCCAAGGTCGAAAAGGGCTCCTACCAGTTGGCGGGCTGGACCTTTTTCGACGAATCAGGCAAGCCTTTCAAGAAGTTCGAGAACAGCGAGCCTAAAGACTGGGGCAACGGTGCGATTCGCAACAAGATCGTACTGGTGACCGACCTGCGTACCGGTCATAAAACTCAGTTGGAGATCCACGACTTCAAGTTCAACCAGGGCGTTCCCGATGGCAAATTCACCCAGCGTGAACTGGAATGGGGGCGCTGATGAAGCGGACCAGAATAGTGCTGATCACTGGGGCGCTGCTGCTGGCCGCGTCGCCGGCCCAGGCGGACTGGAAGGACATGTTCAGCCTGACGGGCACCCTCGAATCCGACATCCGGTTCATCGCAGACGACTGGCGTGGCGCACGTGACGGCGAGGGCCACGAGTTCGAGATGAACCGCAATGACGTGACGCTGCGATTGCGCGCGGACCCGACCGAGCGCGTACAGGCGGTGGTCGATGTGCGGTTGCGGTTCTACGGGTTCAACGAATCGGCGTCGCTGCCCGAACTGATCGGCCGCGACCGGATCGACCCTTACTCGTTCCAGTTGAATGAGGCCTACGTTGCGGTGCGCGGGCTGCCCTGGTCGAAGATGGACATCAAGATCGGCCGGATGATCCAGACCTGGGGCGCCGTGGACATGTTCAACCCCACGGACAACCTGAACGCGCGCGATTTTTCGGACCCGCTGAACTTCGCGGACAAGGTGCCGAACCAGATGGTTGAGATCGACCTGTACCCAACCGACTGGCTGACGATCCAGGCCGTCTGGGTGCCGACGTTCAAGCCTTCACAATTGCCGCCGTCGGCCGCGCTGGGCTTTGCGCTGGAGTACGGTGACAACGGGTGCGTGTCGGGGTTCCCGGCGGTACCGTTGGACCGCGCCGGGCGGCAAGCGCTGGAGGGCGCCTTTGATTTGATCGGCTCCGACCCCTGCCAGATGCACGTCCTGACGCCAGTGGTTCGGACCGTCAATCCCGGCAAGGGTATCGACAACTCCCAGGCGGCGCTGCGGGCCAAATTCCAGGCCGGACCGGTCGACTTCTCGCTGTCGTACTACTACGGCCGCTTCAAGTTCCCGGTGGCCTACACGGCCGTCGCGGACGTGGCCACCAATGCCTCGGCCGCCTCCAACTTCGTGACCGACGAAAAAGACATCGACCCGACCAAGACCAACATCAAGTACGTGGCCGAGGTCATGTTTCCTCGGATGCAGGTCATCGGGGCGGACTTCGCGTATTCCTCTGACAATCCTTGGGTGCCGGGTATCAAGGCCGAGGCCGCGCTGATCCTGCCGGAAAAGGTCGACTTCGCGATGATGGCGTTCGTCGACGGCAACCGCTTCGCGTTCAATCGTGAGGGGGCGAGCACCGAAATCCTGAAGACCGCCAACGTCAAGAGCACGCCGTTCCTCAAGGCGTCGGCGGGCCTGGATTGGTCCTACGGCGACTGGTTCTACATCAACGTGATGTACGTGCGCGGCTTCTTCGACGAGTTCAACGATCTGTACGGGCTGCACAATTTCTTCGTGGCGGCGACCGAATTCAAGTTCCTCGACAACGAGTTGCAGGTCCGCATTTCGAACGTGCTGGACGTCAACGACCTGTCGAACATGTTCTACCCACAGGTGACCTGGATCGTGGCCCCTGCGGTCGAACTCTCGCTGGGCTACATGCACTTCTTTGGCGATACGAAGCCAAAGACGGACGACCTTGTGGTTGATTACGCGTTGAAGTCCCGGTTCGGCCAGAAGGCGACCGGGCGCAATGTGGCCTTCTTCAAGGGTAAGGTCACCTGGTAGGAGG
>CAZHDQ010000603.1:0-2388 GCA_964531595.1 uncultured Anaeromyxobacteraceae bacterium | reverse complement strand
AAAAACTCAAGACAGGTCCCGAGCGGTTCGCCGTAAAGGGAAATAGGATTTATGTCAGGTGTTATGATATGAATTATATCTTCGAGTTTTAGCAAATTTGCTCTATGAAAACCTGGCTGGGTGGATGGATTGGCCTTACACTTAGTACCTGGACACTGTGCGCCCGGTCCGCAAGCCCTATCCGATCCCGGCAAACAAGACCCGCGCGACCTCCTCGGGTGTCGTGATTCCACTGGACAGCAGGAACCGGCACATTTCGCGCATCGAAACCAGCAGTCCGGATTCTCGGGCGGCTCGCTCCACGTCCTGCATTGACGCCGCGGACGCAATGACCGGACGCAGCCGCTCGTCCACGCGCAACACATCGAACGCGGCCACGCGCCCACGGTACCCCTGGAAGTTGCAGTTCAGGCAGCCCGCACCCTTCTGAAACGTGAACGGACCGGTGATTTCGTCCGGGCTGAACAGGCCCAGCGGTCGGATCAGGTCGGGATGATACTGAGTGGGCTGGCGACAGTGAGGGCAGGTGCGCCGCAGCAGGCGCTGGCTGACCACGCCGATCAGGGTATGGGCCAGCAGAAACGGTTCCACGCCCATTTCCCGCAGGCGCACGACCGCGCCCACCGCATCGTTTGCATGCAGCGACGTGAAGACACGATGGCCGGTCAGGGCGGCTTCGACCGTGGTGGATGCAGTCACCGAATCCCGCGTTTCGCCCACCACGATCACGTCAGGATCCTGGCGCAGGAAGTGCCGGATGGCATTAGCGAAGGACACGCCGGCCGCGTCGTTGACCTGGACCTGAGTAAGGCCGTAGATCGTGTATTCGATCGGGTCCTCGATCGTGACGATGTTGATTTCGTCTTCGCGCAGGCGCAGCAGAGCACTGTAGATCGTGGTCGTCTTGCCACTGCCAGTTGGTCCCGCGACTACCACCAGGCCCTGTGGCTGGTCGATCATCCAACGCAGGGCCCTATAGGTCGGCTCGTGGGTCACCAGGCGTTCCAGGTCGATCAGGATCGTGTTGGGGTCCAGGATTCGCAGCACGATCTTTTCGCCAAACCGGGTGGGCACGGTAGCCAGGCGGAAATCGATCGCGCGATCGCCATGGGCCACGGTCAGACGGCCGTCCTGGGCCTTACGCCGTTCGGCGATGTCCATGCGTCCCAGGGCCTTGATCCGTGAAACCAGCGGGGCGTGGAATCGCGGGTCCACCGGTTCCGGACGCTTCTTCAACCGGCCGTCCACCCGGTAGCGGACCGTCAATTCGTGTTCGGACGGCTCGATGTGGA
The DNA here is from genome assembly GCA_964531595.1 of uncultured Anaeromyxobacteraceae bacterium. Taxonomy (GTDB): domain Bacteria; phylum Myxococcota_A; class UBA9042; order DTJE01; family DTJE01; genus DUVQ01. Next base: position 1,096 of record CAZHDQ010000603.1, on the reverse strand, counting down.
TGTCGCTGGCGCCCAGCTCCAGGGCCTCGCCGATCAGGCGGTTGGCCAGGGCCACGACCATTTCGCCGGACAACTGCTTGCCCCGTTCTTCAGCCGACGCCACGGGCAGGGTTTCGACCAGTTGCACGCTGTGAGTCTTCTGGCGAATGACCGTGTACCAGCGATCCCGGGGGGCATCGTCGGGGCGCGCCTTCTGCAATGACGGCACCACGCGATTGCGGTAGTAACGTTCGAATTCGGACGAGTCCATGGCCGCGGCCCGGACCCTGAAACCCGGCAGCAGCCGCCCGATGTCGTCCACCGCGACCAGGTCCCCGGGGTCCACGAAGCCCACGACCATCACGTTGCCGTTGCGGGCCAGCGGCAGCGCTCGGTATTTCAGGATCATGTGATGGGGCAGCAGCGTCCACAGCGACTCATCAACCCTGAGGCGCGCCAAGTCCACCATCCGTCCCACGCCCGTCGTCTGCGCGGCATGCAGGCGTTCGGCCGCAACGCGCAGCAGACCGGCGGCCAGGATTGGGTCGTTCGCGCACACAGCTACGATGGCATCCCGTGGAATCGCGGCCAGCCGAACCGGGCCCGTAGCCACCACGGTCATCGGATGGGGCACTCCCAGCAGGATTTCGACCAGGCCCAAAGCGTCCCCGGGCCCCAGCCGCGGCCCCTCGTATTCCAGGCCGTCCCCCACGTCGCGCGACCACGACGCCAGCGGACCTTCCACGACCAGGACCAGTTCCGTGGCGGCCTCGTCCTGCCGGATGACTGCATCCCCCGCTTCGATCTCGCGATCGACCATCTGTTCCCGCAATACGTTGAGTTGCGACTGGGGAATCGTGGCAAACGTGGACAGGCGGCTCATGGCTTCCAGGTCCATCCGGGCCTCCGGGTTGGTGCGCAGGTCATTATCGCAGGTTCCAACCTCCCCACGCCAATCGATATCCAGATCAGGCTAATGCCAGTTTCGCGCGAACGTCACCACGGGCCGGTTATCGACCGGAGGAATTATGGGCCAGGGCCAATAGCGGAATCACTAGCGAAGGACTCGCACTGCGAAGCAGAAACTGGATCGTCCTGGCCGGGCCGGTAGGTAATC
>CAZHDQ010000602.1:0-2389 GCA_964531595.1 uncultured Anaeromyxobacteraceae bacterium | reverse complement strand
AGTACATCCGGAGGTGGTTGTGCATGAAGCCACCGCGAACCATCTGGGTCTGGGCGGCGTTCCACAGCGGGTCGTGTGTGCGCCCTGCTTCCAGATCTTCGGGGGTATATGACGGGTCGCGGACATCGGCGGCGTGGGCTTCTAGCGTTTGTCGGCCCCAGGCCGGCAAGCCTCGCCAGCCGTCGTAGTTGGGGTCTCGGGCGCAGAAATTGATCGCCAGTTCGCGGCGTACTATCAGTTGTTCCAGAAACGCATCGCGGGCCTCGGCCGGTACCTGGGCGTCACGCACCGCCAGGGCTACGGTCCGGGGCCCCAGTTGGCCGAAGTGCAGGTACGGCGACAACCTGCTGGTCCCGTCAGAAAGGTGGGCCCGGCCGTGGTCTGCCGGGTAGCGAGCCAAGCCGTCGGTCACGAAGGCACTCAGCCGGGCCAGTCCCTCGGCCGTCCCTCCGCGGGCACCCGGTACTGGTCCCGCCGTGCGGTCGAGCGGCAGGCGGCCAAGTAGCGCAGTCAGCGCCGAGTCATCGGTTGTATTGGAATCGGGCTCAGCGCCTCGTGGCCAAGGCACGCGGCAGGCCGGTTCTTCGCCTGGCACCAGAAATTGGTTCAGTAGTCGCGTGATACGCGGCCGGATCGTCCGCGCGGCCCATTCCGTCCGGGTCAGGAACTTCGTTGGCACCACGACGTCGGCGTCGACGGTGACCAGCGGCACCTCCAGCCGGGCCGCGGCCTCCTGACGCCAGCGTTCCGGTTCCCGCAGGTGGTTTTCATCGCCGACCACCAGCGCGGGCCGGACCTCTGCGCAAAACGATTCCAAGGAATGGCCGGGAAACGGTCGGAAGCAGAATGCGGCGCCCCGTGCCCGGATGACCGCTGCCGTTTGGTCCAGGCCCTGGGCGAGGAACGCGTAGTGCCGCCAGTTCGCTTGCGGATAGAACGGGACCAGCCCGAAGTGGACGACGACCGGCAGACCCAGTTCGTTGCCGGCCGTGATAGCGGCGTCCAGCGCGGGATTGTCGATCGCCCGCTGTGCCCTTTGCATCCAGTACACGACGCATCGGCCGCGCGGGTCGGGGGCGTGGTCGTTACGCCTGAAGGCACGGGGGTCTGTGGCCAGGGTGCTGGGTACCATCGTCTCCTCGGGGTGAGTCGCATGGCGATTGTGCCCCAGATCCTGCCCGATGTAGACTGGCGAATCCCGGCCGTGGTGACTAACTAATAGTTGGATTTTGGAACAGGGAGGGGAGGGCATGCGCGCACTGGTTACGGGGGCAACGGGTTTTTTGGGCCGGAGGCTGGTTTCGCGGCTGGCCGATCCGGTGGTCTTGAGCCGATCGGTTGAGGGTGCCAGGCGTGCGCTGGGGGACGTCCGCGCATTCGCCTGGGACCCGATGGCTGGACCCCCGTCTGCCGCCGCGTTCGAAGGGGTGGATGCGGTGTTCCACTTGGCTGGCGAGCCAGTGGCCGCGGGGCGTTGGACGCAGTCTCGAAAGGCGCGCATTCTGTCCAGTCGGGAACAAGGCACGCGTAACCTGGTCGCCGGTCTGCAAGCCGCGTCGCCACGGCCCACGGTCCTGGTGTCTGCATCGGCGGTGGGCTGGTACGGCGACCGCGGGGACCGGGAATTGGACGAAACGGCGCCCCCAGGCGATGGGTTCTTGGCCGACGTGTGCCGTGCGTGGGAGGCCGAAGCTGCTCATGCCCGGGCGCCCGGCACGCGCGTGGTGTCCGTGCGCATTGGCATTGTCCTTGGCGAGGATGGCGGGGCGTTGGGGCGGCTGCTGCCGCTGTTCCGGGCGGGCCTGGGCGGTACACTGGGGCGCGGCGCGCAGTGGATGCCCTGGGTCCACGTCGATGACGTGGTCGATCTGATGCTGCACGCGGCGCGCACGCCCGGCCTGGACGGCCCTGTCAATGCCGTCGCTCCGGGCATTGTAACCAATCGCGATTTCACTCGTGCCCTGGCATCGGCACTGGGGCGCCCGGCTTTCCTGCCGGTCCCATCCTTTGCGTTACGCGCCGCGTTGGGTGAATTCGGGGCGTCCCTGGTCCATTCCCAGCGTGTCGTGCCGTCAGCGGCGCGCGCCAGCGGGTACGAATTCGGATATCCTGTGCTCGAAAAGGCCCTGAAAGCGGTCCTTTCGGCTGCCTAGGTATTTTGTGGGCGGCGGTGGTATCGTGCGGCCGATGAGAGGGAGCCACCCATGAAGAGTAAAAACGGGATCATGGCCCTGGTGATTGTCCTTGCGGCCTGTCACAGCCAGCGCAAGGAGGATGCGCCGCCAGTCGTCGCAACGGGGGCTTCGGCCGATTCGGCACAGGTGGTACCGGTGGCGGTCGAGTTGTTCGTGATGTCCCAATGCCCCTTCGGTGTCGAGGCGGAGAACGC
>CAZHDQ010000601.1:0-2390 GCA_964531595.1 uncultured Anaeromyxobacteraceae bacterium | reverse complement strand
GCCGCAGGCCGGTCCGGCGCGCCCGTTGCCCGCGGCCGAACATCTGCAATCAGGTCGGAATCGCCACGGGCCGCGGAGGCGAAGCCAGCAACGGGCGTGACGGAAGCGATTGTCGGGTGCATTCGTTTGTTGGACGGCGGGTCGAGTGCGAGCGAGGTACGTTCAGCGCGTAGCGGATTCAAGGACGTCCTGGACCCAGGCGTTGAGGCTCTTTCGACTGAGCAGTGCGCGGGTGGCGATGGACTTGTGGAGTGTGGGATCAATCCTCAGGACGAATCGGCCGGAATAGGATTTTTCGGGCGGTTCGCCCTGGGCACGGCAGAAATCGAGGTAGTCATCGACCGAGTCGCGGAATGCTTGACGCAGTTCGGCGACCGTCCGACCCTCGAACGTGATGACGTCCCGCAAATTGAGCACTTCGCCGTGAAAGACGCCGGCGTCGTCGTCGAACTCGACCTTCGCCGAGTAGCCTTTGTAGTCCATCATAGTTTCACTCCCGCCTCGGTCAGGAACCGTCTGACGGACCTGATCATGGCTTGGTGAGCCTCCTTCTTCGGATGAGGACGGTGGAAGACAGCACGGACCCCGCCAAGCACGACGCGGACCCGTGAGCCCGCCCCCTCGGAGATCTGGCCCCCTCGGGCGACAAAGAGGGCCTCGATGTCCTTCCAAGGGATGTCGTCCCGATCTGGCTTTTCAGAGATCCGCTCCAGGGTCCTTTGATGTTTCGCGCTCATCGCACCCGAATGATATCAATTTGAGATATCAAGTCAAGACATCGTACTTCCAGTCGGTCGCGCGGGCTGGCTTGACCGGCCGAGCCGCGGGCTCATGCAACCGGCGTGTCCCGAGCGTCCGCCCGGTGGCTGCGATTGTTGGCCGGCGCCCTTGGCTACATGCCGACCGACAGACCGACCAGCGGAGACCATCCGCGGACTAGAACTTGGGATCCGCCGCCCGGACCGACCACCAGAGGGACCTCAGCAGACACCTCAATGCCGAACCGGCCCCAGTAGTGACGGAAGCGGATGGCTGGCCGGAGTGCGGCGCCGACGACGAAGCCCGCAGAATCGAACAAGCCCCGGAACCCGAACCCGAGGCCGAGACCAACGCGAAGTTGATTATCGTCCCAGCGGCCCAGCCACCCAGGCTCGGCGAAGGCTGAAAAGGCGATAAGACCATGCCCCGAGACGGTGACGACCGTTGCGACCGGCACCAGGTACAGGTGCTGCCAGGAGAGGCCGAAGAGCGAGAGACTCGCACCGCCTTGTGCCGTCGTTTCGTTGCCCGAGCCTTCGGTGCAGGGCCAACCAGTATTCGACCTTGAGTCCATAGACTTCGGTGAAATGCGGTTCGCGGGTAACGATGGTGAGCCCGTGTTCCTTGGTGATCAGTTCTCGACTGCGATTCCGCCGGCTACAACCAATTGCGGACAATTGGTGACGATAGTCAGGCTGTGATCCTTGGCGAACACGGCGATAGTGGTGGGATTCCAAGTGGTAATGACTTGTAGTGAATTCGGGCGAGACGCCGCTACACCGCGATAGCGATGGGCAACTGCGCGGCATTCCAGACGCCGACAATCCAGATAGTGTCGGCTTCCTGACGGTAGAAGAATCGGTAGGGGGCGACAATTACTTCTCGAAAGGGCAGTTCTGGGAACTCTGGGATTCGTCGCCCTGATTCCGGGAAGGTGAGGAGTCGACGGAGCACCAGTTCTGCCTTGTTTCTCATCCTGACGGCAGCCGAAGGGTTGTCATTACGAATGTATTCGATGGCTTCAAGGAATTGAGCCCTTGCCTGTGGGGTGAATAGGATTCGCACGATCAACCTCCGGCTAGGAGTTTGTCGGCTTCCGCAAGGACATCATCGAGATCATGGCCCTGGCCCGCCCGGATCTCGGCCTCACCGCGGGCCAGGATGTATAGCAGTTGCCGTTCGTGTTCGGAGCGCTCGTGTTCGTCTACGCTAATGAGGACGGCGGCAGCGCGGCCACGCCTGGTAATGACGACAGGTTCCTTGTCACGCAAGAGGCGAGTGAGGATCCTGGCTGCATCTTGGCGAAAGTCGCTGACGGGAACAATGTTGGATGCCTTGGGCATTGTCGTACTCCAAAAGGTACAAGCAATGGTACTAATGGATGGATGAAATGGCAACCCCGAACTGGGGAATTGCTGCGTTGGTTGGCGGACCTGCCGCGCACCCGGTTTTCGATGCGATTGTCCCCAGCCCCCCTAACGGTTTGCGTCTGACTGGTGTTCGCGTCCCGCCGCAGGCGGGTCTGGCGCGTCGGTTGCCCGCGGCTGAACAGGGGCAAGGCGGTGGAACTTGCTTCGGCCGCGGAGGCGAAGCCAGCAACGGGCGTGACGGAAGCGATTGTCGGGTGAATT
>CAZHDQ010000600.1:0-2391 GCA_964531595.1 uncultured Anaeromyxobacteraceae bacterium | reverse complement strand
ACGTGCCCAACGTGCTCGTGGACACCGGCTCCCAGGGGCTGCGCGTCGCCGCCTGCCTGCACGTCACGGCCGAGACAAGGGGCCCGCCGCTGCGCAATTTCCCGATGCAGGCCAATGGGGCCGAGATGCTGCGGCTGGCCTGCAGCTTCGCCACCGAGCGCGGCGTGAGCGTCTGCGCCCCGGTGCACGACGCCCTGCTGATCGAGGCACCGGTTGGTGAACTGGACGCCGTGGTCGCGTCCGCCAAGGAGGCCATGGCGCAGGCCAGCCGGCTGGTGCTGGACGGCTACACGCTGCGAACCGATGTGAAGGTGATCGCCCACCCCGACCGGTACGACGACCCGCGGGGCACTGCCATGTGGGCAGGCGTTCTGGCCGAACTGGAGGGGACCGCATGACGGGTTGGGGTGTGCGCGAGCACTACGTTACCCGTGCCGAGGCGCCCACCCGGTCCATTCTCTTTAGTGTTTGGGAGGTACCAGGATGCGCGTGAACGAAAAACAGACGAGTTTGCGATTCCAAAAGAATGATCGACTGTCGAAGACCAGAGTGCCGCTCCCGGCGGCGGCGGACAAGTACCTGGCAGGGCCCATCCCGCTGGAATGGCTCGAGGCCGCCGGGCGCGGGGCGGGCCACACGCTGCACGTCGGGATCGCGCTCTGGTACCAGGCTCGCCTGACGAAGACCGCCGTCGTCACGCTTCCGAAGGCCTTCCTGGACGGCATGGAGATCGACCGTTTTGCGGTAAGTCGGGGCCTGAAGGCGCTGGAACGGGCCGGCTTGGTGTCGGTGGAACGTGCCGCAGGCAGGAAGCCGGTCGTCACGATTCTTTCCGCGCCGGCAACTCCTTACAGTACCAAGGAAATCCGCGGAATTTCCCAGGGTGTTTTGGAAGAATAGTCGGCTTGGTTGCGAACGGCGATCCCGCTGTGAGATCATAGGGATGTGTGGCTCTGGAGGCAGAAGATGGCAGAGATTGGTGGTGCACTCAGGCGGCTGGACCCACGGGCGCTGAACTCGCTCAAGTCCGGCGCGTACTCCAGGGCGGTGCTGCTGCCGGACGAGGACCCGGAAGAACGGCGTAGGCTCCAGGTGGCGTACGAGGATCACTTCCAGCCGGTGACGATGCCGGAGATCGACGCGGTCCGCGAACTGGTCGATCTGAGCTGGAGGCGGATGCGGCTGGCTCGCGCCGAGGCGGCGATGGTCGCCGGCGCGATTGCGAAGGCCGCCAACGACGCCCCGGAACCCATCGTGGACCTGGCCCAAGAGGTTTCCGCGATGCAGGTCGAGGTGGGCCTGCTGAACAAGCTCCTGACCCGGCTGCAGGGCGAAATCAACGACAAGTCCGGCGACCCGAAGGCGTTCGTCATCGGGATCGCCCCGGTCCTCGACCGGCTGCTGAACTGGAAGACCACCGTCGCGGACATGGCCCCCAACCAGGTGCTCGCGGACGGGGCGCACACACTGCACGCCCGGATCGCGTCGATGGAGGCCTCGCGGGCGACGCTGAAGAGGTTGCTGGACGTGACGAAGGTCTCGCGGGACGCGGCCGTGGCAGCGGCGTCGCTGCTGGACGCCAAGCAGGGCGCACGCATGGCGCAGGAGCGCACGACGCTGTCCCGGGCCATCGAGCGCCAGATCCGCATCCTGCGGGGGCTGCGGGGCGGCACGCAGTTCGAGGCGCACATCCGGATGTCCGAGGACGTCGCCAAGGTTTTCCACGAAGCAAACTTCGGCGACCTCTACGATCGCCAGTCCGGGGAGGTCGCGGCATGAAGTACCCGCACCATCGCTACATCAACTACTTGATCTCACTGGGACTGGATGACGACGAGGTCGGCCGGATGCTGGTCCTCGACGAGCTCGTGCCGCCCACCCCTGCGGACCTGGCGCGGTTCCGATACGACCTCGCCGACCAGCCCGAGTCGATGCGCCCCTTCGACAGGAAGCACCAGGCCTCCACCGAGTGGCTGGCGAACCACGGCGTCTCGGGCTTGCTGCGTGACCACCCGGTGATTCGGGAGGCGATCTCCGTGCTGCGGTCGCCGCTGCTGCGCCAGCCGAATGAACTACTGCTCCTTGGTGGGCATCCACCGGGCCTGGTGCCACGATTCTGCAAGGACCACGACCTTCCGGACGTGTCGGAAGATGCCGTCAAGCACTTCCGGCACTACTTCTGGGACGTCCTGGGGCTGGCGCTCGACGAGTGGGCCGAGTTCCTGAAGCACCACCCGAACGGCGGGGTGTACAAGGAGGCGCTGGCACAGGGGCAGGCGCGCGCCCTCGTGCTGGCGGACCTGTTCGCGCAGCGTGCCAGGAAGCTTGCCGTCTTTTCCACCATCCCGGGCGCGGGCGGCGGTGGCGGGTTCGTCAAGCCGCCCCCGGCAT
>CAZHDQ010000599.1:0-2396 GCA_964531595.1 uncultured Anaeromyxobacteraceae bacterium | reverse complement strand
GCTCGAGGAACCAGTGGCCGTTGACGGTTCCCACTTCCGTGGATGCCGGTTGGACAACAGCCTCTGGTTCGTTTCCGACGGGGTCTTGTCCGAGGTTCCGATCGGACCCGGCCCCCTGGCAGCACGCAATGTCGAGGTATACCCCCAGCATGCCGATTGGGATTCTACCGACACCGCGTGCGACCCCGGACTCGGCTCCGTATACATGGGCGAGGGCTCCCAGGGCGGCTTGTGGACCCGAAAACGGGACGGCACGTTTTCGAGGCACCCCTTCCATACGGATGGCCTGTTCCCGATGGTCCGCGGCGACGGACGAGTAGTGATGATGTCTGGACACGAATTGTGGACGTTCGACCCGGAGGCAGGGCTGCTGCTGGACCGCACCGTTTCGGGGCTCATTTCCCTTGGCTCCGACATCTGCCCCCAGGATGGCTCCGTGGTCGTCGGGGACTTGGTCGGGCGCCTGCGCTTCTTCACCCGCGAAGGCGAGCACTACCGATTCGACTGGGGAATCGCCGCCGGAGCACCCCGCTTCGTGGCGTTTTCACCCGACTGCCGGTTCGTCGCAACAGGATCGTTGAACGACAGCGCGGTTTGGGTCATCGACCGCGAGGCCCGTACGGTCGTTCGTCGCTTCCACGTTGGCCCCGCTCTGCGCGGCTTGGCGTTCGTGGGACCCCGCCACATCGTGTCCGTGGATGCCTGCACAGCGACCGTACTTACGTTTTGACACTGCGACCTTGACCGAAGACACCGAACAGACGTAGATTCGTGCCCGCAGCCATACTGCAAACAAAGCAAGGCCGCCGCCATATGGGCAGCCTTCCAGGGCTGTCTAAGGCAAGTTCGGAGAACGATTTGAAGCACCTTCGACTGGTCCTGGTCAACATCGGACGAAGACGGCCGATGTACCCGTTGGTCACGCCCCCAATGGGCGCCATGTCGCTGGCCGCTTACCTGCGTACGAAATTCGACATGGACATCTTGATCATCAACCAGCGAGCCGAAAACTGGAGCGACACGGAATTGGCCCGCCGGATCATCGACTTCACGCCCGACATTGTTGGGCTTGGCTGCCTGACACCCGCCGCCCATGTGCTGCCGGGACTTACGACGGCGCTTCGCCAGGCCCTTCCGGAGGCGCTGGTCGTATTGGGCGGCCCCCATGCTTCTTCGTTTCAGACCCGGATCTTCGAAGACACCCCCGCTGATTTCGCGGTGGCCGGCGAAGGCGAACTTTCGTTCGAAGCGTTGATCCGTGCATGGATCGAGCGGGCTGATTTCAGCACGATCCCAGGTCTGATGTGGCGAGATCGCGACGGACAGATCATCACGAACCCAGGGGTCGCCCCTATCGTGGAAGATCTGGACATACTGCCCTTCCCGGCCTACGACCTGATCGACCTCCGACGTTACTGGCACCTACAGTCAATGCCGCCGATCCCAAGACGTCGCTACGCATCACTGGTGACCAGCCGCGGTTGCCCGTTTAGATGCTCGTGGTGCCACAACATCTTCGGCAAGCACTTCCGGGCCCACTCGGCCGAGCGCGTGGCCGACGAAATTCACCACTACCAGCAGACCTACGGCATCCGCGATTTCGAGTTCCTGGACGACATCTTCAACATGGACCGCAAACGTCTGCACGCCTTCGCAGAACTTGTGATCCGGCGCGGCATGAACATCAAACTGGCCTTCCCGAACGGCGTCCGCACCGACGCTTTGGATGAAAGCGACGTCGACGCGTTGGCCTCAATCGGAACATACTTTTGCAGTTTCGCGCTGGAGTCCGGTTCGCCCCGGATCCAAAAGCACACAGGCAAGAACCTGGACATCCCCCGTTTCATCAACGGCGTCGACATGGCCGTCCGCAAAGGCATTTTTGCCAACGGATTCATGATGCTGGGCTTCCCGACAGAAACTGCCGCAGAGATGCAGATGACCATCGACGTCGCGTCCAACTCGCGGCTGCACACGGGCTCGTTTTTCACGGCGACGCCTTTCCCGAACACGACGCTGCACGATATGGTGATGCAGATGTTCCCCGAGCGGCTGGCCCAATTGCGCTACGACGACAGCGATTTTGCGATGATGCCGGTCAACCTGTCGGCCGAGCCGGATGAGGTCTTGTACTACTACCAGCGCAAGGCTAATCGCCAGTTCTTCGGCAACCCCCGCCGTCTGCTCCGGATTATGCGCGACTTCCCCCAGCCGCACCTGCTGCCACTTTATATCCCGGTCGCGCTCAGCAGGATGACCAAGGGGCTACAAGGCCGAAGGGAAACTTGACGCGAAAATGTCCCGGATTCACTGCCACTTGACCGAGGCTCGTGCCTTTGCCATGCTGACTGCGGGTTCCGACCACCTGGGCACGGCAGTACAACGGGGCCCTTCCG
>CAZHDQ010000598.1:0-2401 GCA_964531595.1 uncultured Anaeromyxobacteraceae bacterium | reverse complement strand
CGGGGCGTTCACGGGCGCAGAAGCGGCTCGTGACGGCAAGTTGGTCGCTGCGTCAGGCGGCACGCTGCTGCTGGACGAGGTCGAGAGCATCAGCTTGAAGGCCCAGGCCCAACTACTGCGCGTGCTGGAGGACGGGCTGGTCTTTCCGCTGGGGCGCGACGCGGCCCGACCGGTGGACCTGCGCATTCTGGCGGCGACCAAGATGGATCTGGCCGATGCAGTGCGGCGCGGACTGATGCGCGAAGACTTCTACCATCGGATCATGGTGTTGCCGATACTGGTGCCGCCCCTGCGCGAGCGCGCCGAGGACATCCCGCTGCTGGCGTCGCACTTCCTGCGCCAGGCAGCCGACCGTAACGGCATCCCTGTACCGCGAATGCCCGAGGAAACGCTGGATGCTCTGATGCGCCACCCTTGGCCAGGCAACGTCCGCGAGTTGAAACACGCAATAGAACGGATGGTAATAACCAGCCGCGAAGGCCGCACCGGGCCGTTCCAGGAGCAGGATGATTTTTCGGCGTCACGACTGCTATCGCTGCCTCCAGGCGCGGGACGCCTTAAGGATGTGCTGGAAGAAACGGAACGCGCGGCGATCGTTGACGGGTTGCGCTCGCGCGACGGCGAGGTGGGCGCCACCGCCAACTGGCTGGGCATCAGCCGCCGCGCGCTGTACGAGCGCATGAAAAAATACGAATTGGACCGCGCTGATTTCCGGGCATAGCGCGGCAAGATCCAGCAAGAACCATTGTTGTGGCGCGACGATGCCCCCTGAATCGCCATGGCGAATCCAGGGCCATCTGCTGCGTTGCCTTCACCGATGGGGATACACCTGCCGATTGATCCCGATTCGTGGTTCAAATATGCTTGGCCGTCCCTGCCTGGAGCACATGGATTGCGTACGCTTCTTGGTTTCCTACCCGTCTTGGCCGTCGCTGCTGGCATGGCTGCCGGTTGCGAGTCTTCGACGCCTGCTTTAGACCAGGTACCGACCGCAATCCTGGACGGCGGCGACGTCCGGGACCGCATCGAGGGCAGTTGGGTCGGCCAGATGATCGGGGTGGTTTACTCGGGGTGGACCGAGTTCGGCTACCTGGGCCAGATTATCCCGGTAGAAAACATCCCGGAATGGGACCCTGACACGCTCTTTTTCACCGCCTGGATGCAGGATGACCTGTACGTCGAGGTGCCGTTCGTCGAGGCGATGCTGGCCCACGGGCCGCTGGTCGGCTACGGACCGCTGGGGGCTGCCTTCGTGGACACGACCTTCCAGTTGTGGCACGGCAACGAGGCCGCTCGCAACGCGCTGCGGGCAGGTATCGCGGCACCCGGGTCGGGCCACTACACGAACAACGAACACTGCGACGACCTCGACTGGCAGATCGAGGCGGACTACGTCGGCTTGGTGGCCCCGGGTATGACGCACGAGGCAATCGAGATGGCTTGGCGCCACGGCCACATGATCGGCTACGGCGACGGCGTCTACGGCGGTGTTTTTGTGGCAGCAATGCATGCCGAGGCGTTCGTCGCGGACAGCCTGGACCAGGTGATCGCGGCGGGACTGGCTGCGATCCCACCTGATACCGATTTTCGCCGGCTGCTGGCTGATGTCGAGGCCGGATTCGCCCGCAACCCGAACGACTGGGAAAAAACCTGGCAGGAGATCGAGGACAAGTGGGGCCAAACCGACCGCTGCCCTGTCGGACTGGGCGTTCCCTATAACATCGACGCGAAGCTGAACGCGGGCTACGTGTTGATGGGCCTGCTGTATGGGCGCGGCGACTTCGAAGACAGCATCCAGATTTCGATGCGGTGCGGCCAGGACAGCGACTGCAACCCGTCCACCGTCGGCGGCATCCTCGGAAACCTGTATGGGCTGTCGGGCATCCCGGCCGAATTCAAGACCCACGTCGACTTCACCGAAAAAAAGTTCTACTACACCGACAAGACACTCGGCGAACTAGTCGACGCGACCGAGGCGATCGCGCGGCAGGTCGTGGCCCAGGCGGGAGGCACGATCACAGGCGATGGCGATTCAGAAGTGTGGGAAGTGCCGCGGCGCCCGGTCACAATGCTGGTACGCGAGCAGTGGCCTCGGGACCCCAACCAAGCACCCAACTGGACCGATGCCCCCGTCGCCCACGTTGACGGCCGCACGGTCCGATTCCAGGCCACCGCGACGGACGACGACGGGATCGCCGGCTATGGCTGGACGTTCGGCGACCTATCTTACGGTGACGGCCAAGCGCCCAGCCACACTTACGCGACGTCCGGGTCCTTCGAGGCCCATGTCTGGGTCGCGGACACGGTCGGCAACACATCATGGCGGGCGATTCCGGTCGTTGTGCCCTAAGGGCCTGTGCAGAAGCAACTGCTCCATAACGAGAGCGGTGAGGCGCTCGCC
>CAZHDQ010000597.1:0-2402 GCA_964531595.1 uncultured Anaeromyxobacteraceae bacterium | reverse complement strand
GACCCCGGGCAACAGACGGACCCAGGGGAGCAGACGGACACCGGCACGGCCGACCAAGGCGAGGATATCCCAGCCATCGATGACGCCCGAACCGACTTCGGCCCCCCGCAGTGCGAAGGCGAACTGCTTCCGCAACCGTTGCCAGACGAAGCTGACTCGACGTTTCTGCGCGGCCCGTACGTCCAAAATGTGACGACGACAGGCGCCGTGATCGTCTGGCGGCCCGCGGTAATCAGCGAACAGGAGGGCTGCGTCAGTTATACCGTGGACGACGTGCCCAAAACGGCCTGCGTGATGCCGGATGCCCGCGGCCAGTACGAGGTAGACCTGTCGGACCTTCCGCCCGCGACCCAAATCCCCTATTCCGTGGCGGTGGGCGATACCGAAACGACGGTCCCGCTGGCGTTCTTCACGGCGCCGGACACGCCTCGCCCCGTACGGCTGCTGGTGTTCGCTGACGGCCACCGCAACCAGTCGGTCCTGCGGCCCATCGCCTTGGCTGGACTTGCGGACGGCACAGACGTCGCAGTCTCGGTCGGCGACCTTATTTCCCAGCCCGAGGAGGACCAATTCGACGAAGCCCTCGACGGCCTGCGCCCCCTGATGCACCGTGTGCCCATGTACGCCGTGCTCGGGAATCACGAGGCCCGCGGCGCCAACCATTTTGCGGCATTCGTAGTCCCAGGGGCCGCCCTGGACGCACCCAAGGAACGCTACTACTCGGTCCGCCACGGCAACGTCTGGATGGGCATGCTGGAAGTCATCGATTTTCAGGTATCCCAGATGTTCAACGACGAAACAGCCCAGGTCGTCTGGCTCCGTAACGCACTGGACAGCGAGGAAGCCCGGACGGCCCGGTGGCGTCTGCTGTTCATCCATCATCCACTGTGGTCTCTGGGATGGGGCCACTGCGGCGGGTACCATGGCGAAGATTCGCTCCGCGAAATCCTGCTCCCGCTGGCCGTGGAAGGTGGCGTCGCGGCGATCTTCAGCGGCCACATGCACGGCTACGAACGTGGCGAGGTGGACGGCGTGACGCTGGTCATCAATGGTGGCGGTGGCGGCTCGTTGGACATGGAATGTCCCGAACCCGAGGACTTCCCGAGCCCTTGGGTCCGCGATTACACATTCCACCGAGTGATCGTCGATGCGGGCTGTGACACGTTATCGATCGAGGCGCGGGACCTTGAAGAGCGCCTGATCGACCACGTCGATATTCCATACATCGATCCCGCGGGCTGACAGGAGCGGCCAATGCCCGTCGACGACTCAGCGATCCCGGCAGTGGCGCGACTTGACGCGATGCTGGGCGCGCGACGTCACGCGGTCATACTGCTGCTGATCCTCGCAGCCATCACCGTGCGCGTCGTGTTCTGGTCCCAGATCTCCCAGGGACCTTGCGGCGCGCTGCACCGATGGGAACAAAGCGACATGCACCATTTCCACGGCTGGGCACAGGCCGTGGCGGACGGCGACCTGTGGTCCCAGACCGTAGAAATGCCTCTGAACCTGCCCCACCGGGCGATCGCGCACGATTTCCTGGCGGCGCACCCCATGGACCTCGCGCGCGAGTCGACCGATCCGGCCAGAGCGTTGTGGAACCGTTGGATTGGCGACGGGCGGTTCTACCAGGAACCGCTCTACCCATACCTTGCCGCGGCCATCTACCGGGCCGCCCCAGACGAAGGGCCGAGGGCCGTTGTCTGGTTCCAGATGCTGATAGGCGTCCTTGCGGTCTTGTGGGTCCACCGCATCGCGAGTCGACACTTTGGCCCCACGGCGGGTCTACTTGCCGGGGCGGGCGCAGTTGCAGCCGGGCCGGTCCTGTTCTACGAAGCCCTACTGCTGCGCGAGTCGCTAATCGTATTCTGCGGTTTGGTCCTGGTCGACGCCGCCGACCAGGCCCTAGAGCGCGGGACAGCCATGCGCTGGGCCTTGCTCGGGCTGCTGGTCGGGCTGGCTGTTACGCTGAAGGGGCATTTCGCCTTGTTCGGCGTCGGCATGGGGGCCGTGGCAGCCTGGCGACTGCGCCACACCCCGGCACGCGCGGCGGGCGTCCTGCTGGCATTTTCGGTCGGGTGGCTCGCGGCCCTGATCCCTACGGCAACGCGGAACCTCGTGATGGGCGTTTCGCCGTTCGCGACCGCCTCGGGCGGAGGCTACACGTTTTTACTGGCCAACCTGCCTGGCGCTGACCCAGCCCAGGGCGGCGCGCCCGGGGTCGCCGGCTTCATCGACGCCACCCGCGGCCGGCTCGCCCCCTCGTTCTTTGCTGCTGTCGACGCCTGGGAATCGCCGTTCGACTGGGTCGGACTGGTCGCCCGCAAGGCCGCGGTCCTGGTTCACTGGCCAGAGGTCCCGAGCAACGAAAATTTCGCACTGTTTCGCGAGTACGCCCCGAT
>CAZHDQ010000596.1:0-2404 GCA_964531595.1 uncultured Anaeromyxobacteraceae bacterium | reverse complement strand
AGAGACGAGCGGGCGTGCCGCACTTGCGGCCGATTATGGTGTCGAAGATGTCCCAGGAGTTGACTGTCATGGTATTCTCAGTAAATGTAATTCACCCCAAGTCACATTGTCGCCAGCAGTGGATGGCGGACGGGCCTTCCGAACGCACCGATTTCAATCCAGCCGCCTGACTGGATGAATCGACTTGCAAGTTCCGAACGTTTGACATCAAAGCCGTCCATTGTGGATTTGGTTCCTTTCTCGAAGCCGGTTACGGTTGGGAGCCTGAGTGGTCGAGAGCGAGCCGAAAGGTTGTTTTTGTTTCGGCATAGTTTAAGATCGGTTCAACTGGTAGCGAAAACGGGCTCGCAGACAGGTCGAGTGGTCGAAAATCGCCAAATTCAATATCGCTGTTGACGGGAGGGTAGCCGGGAATAGGAGTGGTGCAATTGGTAATCAGTGCCAATTTATATTTGCGAGGCAATTGTTGACAGATGCGCCAAACATGCGCGTTCGGCCAGTGTTGCAGGACATCTTTCAAGAGCACGATGTCGGCGTCGGGCCATTGTTGGACTGGCGTATCGGTGAGATTGAGGGATTGAAATTCGCCGTAGGGAAGTCGAGACTTAGCGACAGGCAGAATGTGTTCAACGATGTCCACACCAAGGTATCTCGCACCGCCAAAGTCACAGCCCTGCAATGCTCGTCCGTCGCCGCATCCTGCGTCCAGCACAGTGGTCGCCCCGAGCCTCCTGAGTTCTTGTTCTACGGTACGGCGATAAGGGGCGTTCAGCGCCGTATCACTCCCTTTGCCGCTGCCTATTCCCCAGCGTTTCTCAGCGTATGCGCGGTGAAACGCGGACGATCGTGCGCGTAGCGGTGTCATAGATATCCAACGCCACTTTGCTATGAAGTTAGTCCAAATGGCGTGGGTGCCCTCTGATGTTCCAGACCATGTGTGCAGCAGTGGAACGGGTCGCATGAATGATGATTGATTGAGAATGTATTTGATGGACAGGCAAAAATCGGAGTCATCTGGCCCGCCCTTGAAGAACTGGGGATCGACGGAAATGCCCTGATTCAATACGGCTGTGCGAAAGTAATGGCAGTAGCCGGAAACAGCGTCCACTGATCCAATATAATGACGAGGCATCATTTGAAATGTGCGACGTAGAGGCTTGCGCATGTTTCCGCCCCAGTCGCCGACAATGCCAACTCCGGGGGTTTGGAGCGACGCTTCCAAGAGGTCAATGATGCTGGCATCGACGATAATAGCGTCGGAATCGAGGCTCAGGATGCGGTCGCCGTTTGCGGCGGAAAATAGCAATTGACGCCCGCCGCCGCATCCAAGATTTTCGTCAGAACGAAACAATCTGGTTTTGGGCCAGCCTAGCACGCATTGCACGGCCTCGCGGGTTTCGTCTGTTGAGCCATTGTCGAGAACCAGCAGTTCGCATACATCCTCTCTATCCAACAATCGGCGCATGGATAGGATGCCGTTTTTTGCGACGCGCCAGTTGTTCCAAACCAAAGTGACAACGGATACGTTCATAGATACTTTCTCGCCTCGGTCGCATAAAAACATCGGTTGGAGCGTACCCACGCCTCTGTAATGACCGACAATTGATTTACTAAAACGGTTTCCCAGAGATGCACGAGCCACGACTCGCTCATGTTCGGCATGACTGGAGAAAACAGGATGCGAAATTGGTTCCACAGCGGCCAGAAAAACGCCTTTGGCCCCAAGACGGTGATGGCATCGGACATCTCTGGAACTTGCGACAATCTCAGCGGAAGCTGGACGGAATGCTCGTCCCAATAGGGTTTGCCGTGTCCAGTTCCTCGAAAGTAGCGATACTCGTCGTACCACCGCGTTAAGAATCGACTGTTTGGCCGGGACAGCATGACGGCATTGCAAAGTCCCCAGTCGCCTTGTCGGCCCATAACGAATTCGTGCTGGCGCAGCGGTGACAAATCTTTGAGAGTGATAGTGTCGATGTCCAGGTAGACGCCACCGTGCTCCAGCAGAACTTGCATTCTCACAACGTCCGACTGGTGCGCATAGTGCGATAGAGGGTTTCCGAAAACCTCTGTGGGAGATTCCACCTTGCGCATCACAACTGTCGGCAGGTCTTTTAGCCTCTGCCACCACTCGCCGGAAGGTTCAATGGCGTAGTGGACATAGGTTACGTCCGGCGCGTTATGTGCGACGGCCGATGCAACGGCGATGTACTGGTACAGTTGAAATGTGTCGGGTTTGAGTCCGAACACGAAGTGAAAGATGTTGGGGATCATGGTTTTCGGAAGATCAGATTCAAAAACTGTCGGCTCCAGCCGCGGGACAACGGAAGATTAGCGGACTGCATATATTGCCACAGCAGGTTGGTTTCGAGGTCGTCCCGATACCACGCCATCATTTCCGGGC
>CAZHDQ010000595.1:0-2407 GCA_964531595.1 uncultured Anaeromyxobacteraceae bacterium | reverse complement strand
CTTGATAACGACGTCGCGCCGAAAACCCTCGGCACCCATCGCCTTCGCGAGAAAAATCTCGGCCATACCACCCAATGCAAGACGGCGAATCAGGTGGTACTTGCCAAAGATCTGAGGCTGGAACGGCGCCATGGCCCCATCCGGGAAAAGACGAGGGCATTATAGCACCGGCACCCTCAATGGTGGACCGAATCATAGCCCGTTTGCGCAGGACTTCGCCGCGTCAACGATGCCGCCCACCCGACGGGGCAGAACGGCCGCCCCCACCGGAGCGCCCGAACGCACCGCCGGACGAACGGGCAGGCGACGACGAGCGAGACGGCGAGGAGTAGGACGAAGAGGAACTGGAGGAGGACGAACTGGACGAGGAACTCGACGAGGAGGAAAAAGCCCCTGCCGCGGGGCCGGACCGGTTGAACGAACGCGACTGGACTGACGGCGCAGACCGTACCGCGCGCGGCGAACTCACCGCAGGACGCGACTGGACTGACGGCGCAGACCGTACTGCACTCGGCGAACTCACCGCAGGACGCGACTGGACTGACGGCGCAGACCGTACCGCGCGCGGCGAACTCACCGCAGGACGCGACTGGACTGACGGCGCCGAGAACCCGCGGCTGGTTGCCGACGCGGCGGACGACGAGGACCGGGGATCATCAAGGCGGGGTGCCACGTAGGACGTGTCGCCGCGTCCCGCCGGAGACCGAGTAGCCGGCACGTCACGACGGATATCACCGCGACGAACTCCCGGACGCACCGCCCCCGGGGTCACGGAAGGTCCAACCCTCCGCTTCTGGATGCTGCTGCCTTCCTCTTCCCCGGACCCGCCGCCCCATGTATTCCCCGGGTTCACTCGGCTTGGCGAAGGCGCACGCGTTTCCACCGTGGGTCGACCGTAGGACCGGAATGTTTCGCGGGAACTGTCGGTCATGGGGGTCCGCGTCTGCGGCACGCGTCGGACCTCAGTATCGACACGCCTCGGGTCCGCGGTTCGCGTCACGGAAGGCGTCAGGGCCTGTCCTGCCGTCGGGCGAGTGACCTGCACGGCGGCCCCAGGGCGCGGGCCTGCCACCGATTTCGGTCGCCAGGTCGCCTGGGTCCGCGACATCGCGTCCCGGCGAACCGGTTCGGTCGCCAGACCACGCGACGCGGCAGGACCGGCGCTGGCCGGCGCATCCGGTCGCCGCAGAGAGGCCTTGACCTGCGGCCCTACCTTCCCCACGCCGCGAACCTCTCGGATCGTAGTCGCACGGACATCTTGATAAGCCTTCGGCGTCTTGAACAGAGGCTGGTGCGGCTGGTAGCGAACCTGGTCACCCTTGGCCGCCCCCACACCCACACGGTCCATTCTCACCGCATCCACCCGAACGCCCGCCTTGCCCGCAATGAAAGCGCGGCTGGTCTCCAGATTCTTGGCACCGCCGGGCCGCACGCCAAAATCACCCCGACCAACCGCCGCGTTCACCTCGCGCTCGACCAAGGCAGAGTCGCGAACCCGCACAGCAGCGATGTCATGTGCCTGCGCCGAACGGGCTGCCGGGCGGCTCCCGTTCCCGGCACGGGCAGGCGGACTGCCCCGCTGACCGGGCACGTAGAAGTCGCCGTAACCCACCATCACGTGCCCACGGTGTTGCCGATGACCATCGCGACGCCCGGTACGGTATCCAGCCCAGAAGCCGTCGTCGTAGCCGTGTGCGTACCCGTTTCGGTAGCCCCAGGACCAACCGGAATCATAGGGATACCAGCCGATCCAGGACGGTCCGTAGAAGAAGGTTACGACAGCGGACCGCCAGACCCACAGAGGATCGGGGAGCCAGACCCAGCCGTACATGTGGCTGTGACGCCAGTGGCCGAAGTGGTCCGTCATGTAGCCCCATGGGTCGTACGAGTACCAAGTCCATCCGAACGAGGACCAGTACCAGTAGCCGCGCGTATACGGCGACCACTCGGATCCGGTCGCCCGGGGCACGAACACCCTGTCTCCCGAAACCACAACCCAGTGACCGAGGCCGTCCAGATCGCGGTAGTCGTTACGCGAAGAAAGCACCCGTTCATTGACCAGTTCGATCGTATCGCGACCGTCGCCCCAGCGGGTTGCAACGGTGACCGTGATCCGCGATGGCGGGTCCAAGGGGACGTAATAATTGACCCCGTAGTCGGTGACCTCGAAATTGGACGTCACGCGGCAGTCGGTGGCGGGGTCGCAGCGGTCGCCGGGCGAGACGTTAGAATCCCATAAAAAATCAGTGACATCGCGATACGCATACTCGGGCGATCCGTTCGCATCCCGCCAGACCTCATCCGCGGTCAACGAAACGACCTGCCCCGGCTGGACCCGAATCTCGTGGATCTGGCCCGACCCATCCAGACGGCCGTCGACCGCGACAATGCGGACCTCCTGTGCCGC
>CAZHDQ010000594.1:0-2413 GCA_964531595.1 uncultured Anaeromyxobacteraceae bacterium | reverse complement strand
GGGGATCTTCGCTTGCGTGGTTACCGGGAGCGGACGATTGCCGAATACCTGCGCTGTGCCGGGAAGTTCGCGTCGTATTTCGGTCGCTCGCCGTACCGTCTGGGTCAGGCTGAGGTGCGGGCATTCCTGCTGCACCACATGGAGGCTGGGCGTGCTCCCGGGACGCTGAAGGTATACATGGGGGCCCTGCGGTTCCTGTACGCAGTGACTCTGAACCGGCCCGAGGAGGTGGCGGGGCTTCCGTGGCCGAAGATGCGGCGAACGCTTCCGGACGTGCCGAGCGGGACGGAGGTGGAGCAGTTGCTCGCTGCGATCACGTCGGTGAAGTCGAGGGTGGTGCTGACGGCGGCGTACGGGGCGGGTCTGCGGCTGGGCGAGGCGTGCCGGCTGTGCGTGGGGGACATCGACAGCAAGCGGATGCTGATCCACGTGCGGGACGGCAAGCGTGGCCGGGACCGTTACGTGATGCTGTCGACGCGCCTGCTCGAGGTGCTGCGCGCATACTGGCGAAACGAGCGGCCGATGGGCGAGTACATCTTCCCTGGTGAGGGCCGGTGTCCGCACATCGGTATGGAGACGGTGCAGCGAGCTCTTCAGCGGGCGGTGCGCCAGTGTGGGCTGACGAAGCGGATCACGGCGCATACGCTGCGGCACGCTTTCGCGACGCACCTGCTGGAAGGGGGTACGGACCTGCGGACGATCCAGGCGCTGCTGGGCCACGAGTCGATCCGGACGACGCAGACCTACGCACACGTGACGCTCGCGCACCTGGGGCGGACGCGGAGTCCTCTGGACGTGCTGGGCACGCCGGAGGGCGAGGCGCTCGGGTAGCGCCGTGGGACAACGGGAGCGCCACGGTGCGCGCCCGCAGTGCGTGGAGCGACGGTTGCGGCCCGCCCTGGAGGTCGCGGACATCTTCCGTGCGCACGGCGAGGCGTATCGCCGGGAGCACGTCCTGACGCCTGGGCAGTACGCGGCGATGCGGGCCATCGAGGCCTGTCGGACCGCGGCCCTTGGCGGGCATCTGGACGTGTGCCCCGACTGCGCACAGGAGCGCCCGTCGTACAACTCGTGCGGCCACCGGAACTGTCCGAAGTGCCAGGCGCTGGACCAGGCGGTCTGGATCGAGAGCCGCAAGGCGCGGGTGCTGCCGGTAGCGTACTTCCACGGGGTCTTCACGCTGCCACACGAACTCAATCCCCTGGCGCTCCGCAACCCGAAGCTCGTATACGACCTGCTCTTCCGGGCGGCCTCGGAGGCGCTGCTTGAAGTCGCGGCCAGCCGCCTTGGTGCACAGCCGGCGGTGACGCTGGTGCTGCATACGTGGACGCGGGACCTGCGCCTGCATCCGCACGTCCACGCGATCGTGAGCGGTGGCGGGCTGTCGCACGACGGCCGGCGATGGGTCCGCAGTAGGAAGAAGTACCTGCTGCCACAGTGCGTCCTGGCAGCGCTGCTCCGCGGGAAGATGCTCGCGTGGCTGCGCAGGGCGTTTGACGACGGGCGCCTGGACCTCGCCGGATCCTGCGAAACCCTCGCGTCCCCGGAGCGCTTCCGGAACTTCCTGTCCGGCCTGTATGCCAAGGACTGGCTCGTGTACCTGAAACGGGCCTTCGCCGGGCCGGAACACGTCATCGAGTACCTGGGCCGCTATACCCACCGGACCGGCATCTCCAATCACCGGCTTGTTTCGATGGACGCCGACGCCGTCCGCTTCCGCACGAAGGACGGGCGCCTGGCGGACCTGGCCCCGCAGGAATTCATCCAGCGTTTCCTGCTCCACGTTCTGCCGTCGCGATTCGTGAAGATCCGGCACTACGGCCTGCTCGCGCCCTCGAACGTCAACACCCGGCTCGTGGTGGCGCGGCGACGGCTCGGGGCCGGCAAGCCCGCGCCAACGGCACCCCGCACGGGATGGCGCGAACTCATGCGCCGCCTGACCGGCGTGGACCCGATGCTCTGCCCCACCTGCCGGGCCCAGCTCGTACGCTACCGGCTACCGCCGGGCCGGGAGTACCACGCTGCGCCACGGCTGCAGGACTCGTCATGAAAGAAGACTCCGGAACGCCGCGGTGCCAGAGCTTGTGCGATCGGCCGTCCCCGGCGGCACGGCATCGGTGCGTCCAAAGCGCGCCCTGGAGGCCTTTCCTGGCGACCGACAACGCTCGCAGTCCGGGACCAGGCGACCATCATGGCACGTCAACGCACCCCGGCGTCCTCGCGAACCCCCTCCTCGAACCGCCCGACATCGTCGCCTCGTCCACCGAGTCCCTCTAATGTGGGCATAAGGAAGACGAGTCCCACG
Organism: uncultured Anaeromyxobacteraceae bacterium; assembly: GCA_964531595.1. GTDB lineage: Bacteria > Myxococcota_A > UBA9042 > DTJE01 > DTJE01 > DUVQ01. The sequence continues at coordinate 108 of CAZHDQ010000594.1, read as the reverse complement.
TCCCTGCCTGAGCGGGTCGGTTCAACCACCGGTTTGCGGCAGCCCGGTGATCACGGGACCGCTCCACGCCTCACCCGAGAGCCGGGCTGCCGCAAACCTCATCTTGTT
>CAZHDQ010000593.1:0-2414 GCA_964531595.1 uncultured Anaeromyxobacteraceae bacterium | reverse complement strand
GGGCGTGAATAACCCGGGTTCAAGATGTAGAAAATTGTGACGGTGGATCACGGCCAGGGCATGAGGGCAGGCGTTGCCGAACCTGTCTGCCTCGCGGGTGCAGGAAATGGGTTTGGGGCACGCGCATGAGCTTGGCGTTCGTACACGGAAAGGGCCCGGAACCGTTCCCGGAGCCCCAGAGCCTGAAGGTGATTTTTCGCCAACCGATGGCATCATTGAGAGCAGGGATCGACACTGGACGAGGTGGATGCCATAGTCCTGGGCTTGCCGACCTGACCCCCGGGATCCAGCGGAGGCCCCTATGCACCTGAGCCCAGGAACCGAAGCCCGATTGCCCCTGGAGGGTCCGGGTAGAACGCCCCTGCGGCCCGGTGACATCCTGGCCCCCGGAGGCGACACGGTCTTGTTCGTCCGTGCGGTGGAAGACGAACTGGCAATCGTCCGGGTGATCCGCGGTGGCGATGTCGTGTTTGGGCCGGTGGCGCGCAGGGTTCGGCCGGCCTGCGACCTGACTGTAGCCGTTCTGGCCGGGGGCCGGTCGCGGCGGTTCGGGACCGACAAGCGGCAGGCGGAACTGGACGGGAAGGCCCTGATGGACCGCGCCGTGGGCCTGGCCCGTGAGGTGGCACCGACGGTTTTACTGTCGGTGGGTCCCGGGGAAGGCCCGCAATTTAACGATCTGGCCACGGTGATTGAGGACGACCGGGCTGATGGCGGACCCCTGGTCGGTCTGGCTGCGGTCCTTTCCGTCGTGACGACCCCATGGTGCGCCATCCTCCCGGTGGATACGCCCTGTCTGACCCCCGATGTGCTGCGGGTGCTGGCCGCCCTTGCGACCCCGGGCGGAGCGGTGGCATCGGACGCCAGGGGGCTGCACCCGTTGGTAGCGGTCTTCCCGGTGTCTGCCTGGCAGGTCGCACGCGACGCGCTGGACCGGGGGGAACGCTCGATTCGAGCCTTCTTGGCGGGTCTGGACGTCCGGATTATCGGCCCGGAATTATTGGCCGACCTGGGCGATCCGACTCGCCTGCTGGCCAACGTGAACACGGTCGCGGATCTGAATGCTCTGACGAAGCCTTGACCACTGACCAGGGACCGACATCACGGACCTCTCCACGGTGCGATAGCCAAGTTATCACGCGTCAGGATCCGGGATCGGCGGGGCTCCAGAAGGTCCAGAAAAGGAAGTTATCCCCCACACGAAACGACTTATCCCCAGATTCAAGCACCACACGTGTCATGGACTGGAATCTGCGCCGTCGCAGAGACGGTCAGCCGAGGCTTGACATGCCGTTATATATCGCGAACCATAACGCAATCCATGCCGGGAAATCATGCGGTGCCGGTGGATTCGGACAGGCGTCAGGCAGACGGTGAACGCTTCTGGGCGTACGTTGCCGCCTTCGGGGCATTCTGGGGCGTCCTGGAAATCACGCTGGGGTCATTTTTTCACACACTTCGACTGCCGTTCGCCGGCGTGCTTCTGGCGTCCGCCGGAGCCGCTCTTCTGGTCGCCCAGCGGCAGGTGCTTCCCCGGCGTGGGGCCTCGCTGGCCACAGGAGTGGTGGCAGCGTTGTGCAAGTCCCTGTCCCCGGGCGGTATCATCCTGGGTCCGATGGTCGGCATCCTGATTGAGGCTTTGGTCATCGAAATCGCCCTGCTCCCCGGGCATCGAAGCCGGACCGGAGCGGCGATCGGCGGGTCAATGGCAGCCACCTGGGCGCTGGTCCAAAAGGTTGTGACCCAGGTGATCCTGTATGGGTTCACCGTGCTGGATGTCTACCTGGCACTGTTGCGCAAGGCCATCGACTGGCTGGGGTTGTCCCCGCGGGCCGGATGGATGGCTCTGGCGGCCCTGATGGTGGTCACCGCGATCCTTGGGGCCACCGGGGGGCTGGTCGGTCGACGCGTGGGGATCCTGGCCCTAACGCGCATGGAAAGGACAGGGGAAGCTCAATGACTGAGGCTCCCTGGAAACCCCGGCTCGCGTCGGGGATCGCGCTTCTGTGCATCGGCCTACAGTTTCCCGGAAATCTGGGTTTGTCCGTGGCGGCGCTGGCCCTATGGCTGGCCACTCTGGCCCTGCTGGATCGCGCGGCACTGTCGCGAATGAACCTGCCCCGCTTCTGGGCGGTCACGCTGGTGCTGGGCCTGGGTTCGGGGCTGCTGCTGGGCTCGATGGATCGCCAGTTCCTGGGGGTTTCATATTCCGAACAGGGGTTGCGCGCCGGGGCACTGATGGTCGTCCGGGGGGCTCTGATCTTCGGGCTGGCCAACTGGGCAGCCCGGGCCGTCGGGGTCCGGCGGGTGCGCCGCTTCTTCGCACGCGTGGGCCAGGAACCGCTGGGGGGGGCCTTTTCGGTGGCGCTGGGGCTGCTGCCCGACATGCGACAACGATTGCTGACGGCAAGGTC